>NZ_SMFV01000001.1:300000-525043 GCF_004339575.1 Phorcysia thermohydrogeniphila | reverse complement strand
AAACACCCGTTCCCATTCCGAACACGGAAGTTAAGCCCGCCAGCGCCGATGATACTGCCCTGGAGACGGGGCGGGAAAGTAGGGCGGTGCCAGGCTTTTTTTATTTTTCCTACTGGAGGTGGGATATGGAACTCTGGGTTAGGGCGAACGGGGAAACTGTTAAACTTCAAGGTTCCCTTAAGGCAATCTTTGAGGCAGTTCTTGAAAAGTTCAAAGAAAATCCTCAAATACTGGCCTTCAACGGAACAAAAAGAGAAAGGAGACGTTTTAAAAGGGAACTCAGGGAAGCTGGTAGAGACCTCTTAAGGGCAGCAGAAAACTACCTCAACTGGTACAGAAGCTGTAAGAGACTTTTCAGCTAATTCCGTCTCAAAAGAAAAAGAAACAGGAAGCCTCCTTTTAGGGAGGCTTTATTTTTTTATGGGCACTTATTTTATAGTAGTAACCTGACTTGCTACCTGCATTAGTCATTGAAAATTATAGCAGTGTCCACCCAAGTGTGTAAAAATTTCAAATTCTAAATCTAAAGGAGGATGGACACATAAAAAAAGTATAACCCACAGCTAATTCAAGAAGACCTCAGAAAACTCATTCAACAAATACTACGGAAGAGGAGAAAAGGACAACTACCGTAACGGTTATATCTCCAAAACCGTTAAAACAGCTATAGTTAAGAAGAGACGAAAAGTCCTCAAAGTTGTAGGACAAGGTAATAGCTTTTTACTCAAAGGGAATGTCAGTTAGGGATGTCCAAGAGCTTTTATTAGGATATGTGCGGAATGGAGATGAGTCCTTTCTCATTTCAAAGCTCACAGAAAAGATACTTTCGAAGGTAGAAGAATGGCAATCAAGACCTTTGGAGAAGATCTACGTAATCTTCACGGTAGTTAAGCTTGGGAAGAAGTGGAGCAGGAGCAGTGTAAGGAACTGGGGCATAATTTACGGTCAGCTTTCTGAAATTTTTGGTGAGGGACTGGAGGCATGATAGAATTTACACACTTCTATGGGTACTCCCTTCACTTCATTTTACTGGTTTGGAGGTGTGGTATTTATGAAATCGATTGTAGAGAGGGATTTAGGAAGAAGATTACTAGAGGAAATTAAAAAACCTTACAGTGTGTATTTTGTTTCCGGTCCAGGAGGCGCTGGAAAGACAGAGTTAGCGAAGTGGCTAAAGAAAATGCTGGAAAGCAGAAACAGGGTCTGCATATATATTGATGCTGAGGATATAAGAAAGGAGGAGATTAGCTTTTTCACGTTCTATAAGAGGTTTCTCAATGTTAAAGGATCAACTATGACGGATTTCCTTCGTAAGATGATAGATGGGGAGTTGGAAGGAAACAAAAGTAGTTTATTGGAACAGCTCTTTGCAAAAGAAGTTAAAGAAAAAGTTAAAGAAAAATACGAATATCTGATATCTCGGGTTATGGAAGTTTTTGGTCAGGACGAGTATGTTCGTGAATTAAAAAACGTTAGTGAACGTATCATTAAGTACTTGATAGAGCAGAAAAGGAAGAAATTTGAAGTAAGTTTATGGAGCTTCTTAAAACAGAATGCAGATAAGTTTTTGATTATTATAGATACTCATGAGAAGTTGGGGGATCATAGCATAATAACTTCTCTTTCCTTGGGCGAAGGAAAATATTTTGGGGAATTAGAGTTTCAAGAAGATCAACAGAGACACAATTTGAAGAATTATGTATTATCGCTAATAGCTTATAGTGGCATAAAGGCTATAATTTTTGGTAGATACAGTCCTTGGGAAGTAAGGTTTGGAAAGTTGGTGGGAACCGATTTTTATTTAAATAGTTTTATAAACTATTTGGAATCAGAGGGGAAAAAGTTTCAAGTTCATCAATTGGATGAAATATCGGAAAAAGAGGTTAGAGAATATTTTCAATTGTCCGGAATTCACTTAGAGGAAAACGATATAAAAAGAATAAAAGAAGTTGTAAAAGGAAACTTTGGGATATTGTGGTTGTTAAAGATAGCTCTGGAAAAAACTTTAAGAAGTGGCAGGAGTGTAGAGGAATTCTTAGAAGAAAATAACGTTATGAATGCTGGGACGGGTATAACGTTTCTAACATGGCTTCTTGAGATTATCTTTAGAAGAAATTTCAACAGTGACGTAGTTGATGTTGCGATAAGACTTGCACATATACCTTATATACATATTCGCTTTTTGGAAAGATTGGGGATAAAAGGAAGCTTAATAGAATGTCTCCTAAAGGAAGGTATTTTGAAAACGAAGGAGGATAATAAGTGGTATTACTTTCACGATAGTGTTAGATATGCTTTGATGTATAGGTTTTTCAATGAAAGAGATTATAAATCTGCAGAGGAATTTCATGAACTTCATAGAATTGTTGCTCAAGAAATGGAGAGTTTAGGTTTTAAAAAGTTTGATGGCTATCTCTTTCACAAGGTAATGGCTTCTGTGGTGGAAAAGTTTGCTAACGATGTTGACGTAAGTTGGTTCTGTAGGGAGTTTATTGATTATATCTTGTTCGGTAAAAGGTTGAATTCTTTTATTTTTTTCGGGATCCTAAAAAAATATCCTTTTATGACTATTGATGAAAAGTTAGAGTTTGTAGATTTGATTCTTAAAGGGGAGCTACGTAGAGATGAATTTGAGTTTTGGATGGAATTTTTTAGGTTATTTTACAGTAAAATGTATCTCTGGAGAAATTTGCAGGACGATATTCAGGATATTAGAATTGTTTCCAGTTCATTAGACGAAAAAGTTTTCTACGAAAGTGCAATTAGCTACGTTAATTTCCTCTTCTTAGTAGGATACAAAAATATAAAGGAAATCAAGAAGCATTATGAAGAGAAGTTCTCAGATAGGAAGGGTTTTGAGCTTTTTAAGAGAGTTGTGGAAAGAAATCTTTCAAAAGTGAAGGAAAGTATAGAAAAGGTGATTCTTGACGAAAAATTACCATTAAACGTTAAAGCGAAATTTCTGGGAATTTTTGCGATGTATGATAAGAAGTATAAACTCTATTGGTTCAGTGATGTTTTAAACTCCTTAAGAAGAGAGATAAAAGGAAATCCAGTAATTGATTTATCCTATGCTAATTTCCTTATGACTCGAGGAGAAATTAGAGAAGCTGAGGAAATTATAAAAAAGTATTCTGCAGTTAAATCTCAATATTTGTTTTACTGCTACTTAGAAAGTCGGCTCTTCCAGCTAAAAGGAGAAGAAAGAAAAGCAGTGGAGACATTTAAAGAACTCGTAAAAAAAGATTTTTCTATGTTTGCCTACATAAAAGGTATTAAGTTCTCTACAAAAGCCATAAAGGAAATCCTTAGCTTTGTTAGTAGTAATTTGGAAAGTCTCGGTGGGATTCCTTCAAAATTGAGCTTGATAAGGTATGTGAAGTTGCAGGAAAAGTATGGAAATATAGCTAAGGCTATATCAGAGGTGAATAGACTGCTGGAACTTTATCCGAATCCGAAGTTGGCGTTAGAATATGTGAGGATGTTAGAAAGGAGTGGAAATATAGCTAAGGCTATATCAGAGGCGAATAGACTGCTGGAACTTTATCCGAATCCGGAGTTGGCGTTAGAATATGTGAGGATGTTAGAAAGGAGTGGAAATATAGCTAAGGCTATATCAGAGGCGA
The DNA here is from genome assembly GCF_004339575.1 of Phorcysia thermohydrogeniphila. Classification (NCBI taxonomy): domain Bacteria; kingdom Pseudomonadati; phylum Aquificota; class Aquificia; order Desulfurobacteriales; family Desulfurobacteriaceae; genus Phorcysia; species Phorcysia thermohydrogeniphila. The sequence continues at coordinate 521,417 of NZ_SMFV01000001.1, read as the reverse complement.
ATAGACTGCTGGAACTTTATCCGAATCCGGAGTTGGCGTTAGAATATGTGAGGATGTTAGAAAGGAGTGGAAATATAGCTAAGGCTATATCGGAGGCGAATAGACTGCTGGAACTTTATCCGAATCCGAAGTTGGCGTTAGAGTACATGAAGTTGGTTGGAAACTTACCTAAGGAAAAAATAGAGTGTTACCTACCTTTTGTAAAGGATTTGGTGAATACTTTTGAATGTGATAGTAGTATATGGAATACTTATTCTAAGGTTCTGAGAAAACTGGAAAGATTTGAGGAGTCAACTGATGCTTGTGAGAAAGCTTTAGGTATTAATAATAAAAATTCTGATGCTCTGATAAATTATGGATTTGCTTATAAATCTTGGGGAGATAAACTTTCTGGGTCCAAGGGAAATCTGGAAGAAGTAGAAGGATTTTACAAGAAGGCTGAATGCAAATTTTTGCGAGCTATTAAGGTAGCGAAAGAGACCGGAAAGAAGCAGTCAGCAATCTATTATGGACTGGGGCAACTATACTACAATTGGGCAATGTTTTTGAAAAGGAGAGGGAACAAGGTAGAAACTATAAATGAAAAGCTTAAACTATCAGAACGAAATTTAAGAAAAGCTTTAGAATATAATATGAAGGAAGATATCCACAGATTGAACCACCTTATCTTCCTTGTAAAAGTTCTTCAGGAATTGGGAGAACTGAGTGGGGATTTCTTAGAGCACTTCACAGAGGCTGAAAGACTTTACGAAAGAATAAAAAACAATATTCCTGCTCATCATAGCAAGTGGATTAAGAAAGAATTGGAGAAAATAAAAAAAGAACAATCCATCCCCTGATAAATTACACCTAAAAAACTAAAAAAGGTGGATAGCAGAAAATTAGGTTGTGTCAATAATTTTGTGTAAGCTATTTAGGAGTACCTCCCGGAGAACATTTCCTGAATCTCCTCTCTGGCTTCTAAAAAACCGTTTATTACCCTGTTAGACCATCTATCATTAAGCATTGCTACTCTGAGATAAACGAACTTCTCAACAGCACTAACCGACGGTAAAGCTCCTATTACCTTAACCCTCTTCCTTATCTCCTTTATCGTCCTTTCTATCAAATTCGTCGTGTATATTACTCTCTGTATAGACTCAGGATACTTGAGGAGCGTAGAGAGCTTATAAAGCTCCTGTTCCTAAGACTTTACAACCTTAGGATACTTTAACTTCCATTTCTCCTTGAACTTTTCAAAACCCATCAGAGCCTCCTTTTCCGTAGAGGCTTGATATATCCTCTTTAAGTCCTTCGCTATCTTCTTCCTGTCTTTAGCTCTTACCTTGTTCAGAGTATTTCTCACTTTGTGAACCACACACGATTGAAAGTCTGCTCTTGGAAAGTACTCCTTTATCCTTTCCTCAAGTCCAGTAACTCTATCTGCCACAAAAAGAAGGACTTCCCTTACACCACGGCCATAAAGCCTCTTTATTATCTCCAAGCTCTCAGCTCCCTCAGATGGATTGACTTCAAAATCAAGTATCTCTCTGTACCCTTCTTCATCTATACCAAGAGCAAAAAGAACAGCTTCTTTCTCAACAGTGTCTCTCCTGACAGATAGCCACATTCCATCAAGCATTATGACTGAGTATCTCCTCTTGAGCTTTCTTTGTTTCCACTTGTTTATCTCTTCTAGGGTCACCTGCGATATTTTGCTTATGGTTGAGAGAGAGTATTTAAGTTCAAACACGCTTTTAAGAGCTTGTGCTACTGTTCTTGTACTCATACCAGAGGCAAACATTCCAAGGATTAAGTCCTCAAGGTCGATGTCTCTCCTTTTGTAAGGTTCTATCAGCTTAGTTCTAAACTTTCCTTCCCTGTCCCTTGGTATTTTCAAGTTTTTTAGTTTTCCGAGGGCAGTATCAAGGTTTCTGACTTAGAAACCGTTCTTTGTTAAGAAACACTTCTCTTTCAACCGTCACGATTAACTCTAAGGTTTGCTTTACCACTTCCTTAACGAGGTCTGGTAGAATCTTCTGTAGTTCCATTTTTGCCTCCTGGGGTTGGTATTTGTAGGGTGTTCCCCAGGAGGTTATCCAATTTCTCCAGCTTACACGAAATATCGTACATTGCCTTGCTAAGTTCTGTGTCTTCAATCTGTGGGTTCTTGCTTCGGTCATTTGGACTTTTCAAACAGTCTCCCGGTTCCTATTCCAAAATGGCAAGCAAGTTGGGTTATAATATCTACCCAACTTTTCCCTTAATGAGGTGGAATGAGGTGGAAAGCATGACTCCCAATACCTTAGAAAAGTTAAAGAAAGAATTCCTTGAAAAGCTTGAGAAGGTTTCAACTACAGAAGAACTTGAAAACCTGAGAGTAGAGTTCATTGGCAGAAAAGGAAAGCTTACGGAGCTTTTAAAGTCTATTCCTAAGCTTCCTCCAGAAGAAAGGAGAAACTTTGGAAGAGCCTGTAACGAGCTTAAGTCAGAAATAGAATCTCTCCTTAAGGAAAAGCTTGTACATTTCAAGGAAGCTGAAAAAAGGGAAAAGCTTAGACGGGAAAGGATAGATGTAACTTTACCGGGCAGGAGAAATCCCTTAGGTTCACTTCACGTCGTTACGAAGACTTTAAAGGAAATCGTAAGGATATTTACAGCGATGGGATTTTCCGTAGCTGAGGGGCCAGAAATAGAGACAGATTTTTACAACTTTGAGGCTTTAAACATTCCTAAGGGGCATCCTGCAAGGGAGATGCAGGATACATTTTACATTTCTGAAGACGTAGTTCTTAGAACTCATACCTCCCCTGTTCAAGTAAGGGTAATGGAAAAACAGCAACCACCGATTCAGATTATTGCTCCCGGAAAGGTTTACAGGAAGGACGCCGACGTTACCCATACTCCCATGTTCCATCAAGTGGAAGGCCTTATGGTTGACCAGAGGGTTACCTTTGCAGACCTTAAAGGGGTTTTTGAGCTCTTCCTTAAGGAGATGTTCGGTTCCGATACGAAAGTTCGTTTTAGGCCTTCTTACTTTCCATTTACAGAACCGAGTGCTGAAGTTGATATTGGTTGCGTTATATGTGGTGGTAAGGGTTGTAAGGTCTGTAAGGGAACAGGTTGGCTTGAGATTCTCGGCTGTGGAATGGTTGACCCTGCCGTCTTTAAGGCCGTTGGTATAAATCCCGAGGTTTATCAGGGATTTGCCTTCGGTATGGGAGTTGAGAGGATTGCAATGCTTAAGTACGGTATAGACGATTTAAGGCTCTTCTTTGAGAACGATTTGAGATTTTTAAGACAGTTCAGGGGTATGTAGGATGAGGATAACGTACAGGTGGCTTCAGGAGTTTATTGATATAGGAGAGCTCTCCGCAAAGGAGGTTGCAGATATCCTTACAGACGTCGGAATTGAGGTTGATTCTGTTAGTTACGCTGCTGAAGGGATTGAAAAGGTTGTAACCGGGAAGATTGTTGAGCTAAAAAAGCATCCGAACGCCGACAGGCTGAAAATCTGTAAAGTTGATGTTGGAGATACGGTTCTTCAGATAGTTACAGGGGCTGACAACGTTTTTGAGGGGGCTGTTGTTCCCGTTGCACTTCACGGGGCAAGGCTTCCAAATGGCGTAAGGATTAAGAGGAGTAAGCTCCGTGGAGAAGTTTCTGAGGGTATGCTCTGTTCTGAGGAGGAGCTTGGCCTTACAGATTCAGCAAAGGGTATTATGATTCTTCCAGAAAACCTTGAGCTTGGAAGAGACATAAAAGAAGCCCTTGGGCTTGATGACTGGGTTATTGAGTACGAGATAACAACAAACAGGCCTGATGCCCTTTCTGTCTTGGGAATTGCGAGGGAGTTAAGGGCTGTTCTTGGGAAACCTATAAAACTTCCCGAGGTTTCCTTTATAGAGGGTGATTTTAAGGCGGAAGATGAGGCCTCCCTTAAGGTTCTTGACGGTGCAGCCTGTCCTCGCTACGACGGTTTTGTAATAAAGGGACTTGAGAATAAAAACTCCCCCCTCTGGATGCAGGTTAGGCTCTACCTTGTGGGCTTAAGGCCAATAAACGCCGTTGTTGACGTTACAAACTACGTTATGTACGAGCTGGGACAGCCCCTTCACGCTTTTGACCTTGAGAAGCTCTCCGGCAGGGAGGTTGTAGTAAGGAGAGCTAAGGAAGGTGAGAGGATAGTAACCCTTGACGGTGTGGAGAGGGAGCTCTCTCCATCCGACCTCGTTATAGCGGATTCGGAAAGGCCTGTTGCCATAGCCGGAATAATGGGGGGAGAGGAAAGCGGTACGTCCCTTGAAACTAAGGAGGTCTTCCTTGAGTCTGCCCACTTTGACCCTATGACTGTCAGGAAGACCTCTAAGCGTTTAGCCCTTATGACTGATGCTTCTTACAGGTTTGAAAGGGGAGCAGACATAGAGGCTACCGAGTTTGCTGCGAAGAGAGCTCTCCACCTAATCCAGAAAATCTGTAGTGGAGAAGTTGCGAAGGGGAAGCTCTCCTTCTATCCAAAACCCTATACCCCCAAGGTTATAGTCTTTAACCCCGATAGGGCTACGAAGATTCTCGGCGTAAACATCCCTGCAAGGAAGTCCTTTGAGATTCTCTCTAACCTCGGCTTTACAGTTAGGAAGGAACAGGACTACATAGTCGTTAAAGTTCCCTCTTGGAGAAAGTACGACGTAACCCGTGAGATTGACCTGATTGAGGAAGTCGTCCGCATTTACGGCATGAAGAATGTCGTTAGCTCCTATCCCCTTATGCACTCTGAGGTAGAGAGGAACTTCGTCTACGACAAGGTGCAGGAAGTTAAGGAGTTCTTAACAGCCCTCGGCTTAAATGAAGCCGTTAACTACAGCTTCATAGGGGAGAAACTCTACAGAAAATTTGGCTTTGGCGTTGAAGGTCTTATAAAGATTGCCAACCCACTCTCTGAAGAGTGGAGCTTTATGAGGGATAGAATCTTCCCGAGCCTTGTCCAAAATGCATGCTTGAACATAAACAGGAACGAGAGAAACGTTTTTCTCTTTGAGGTAGCCCGCGTCTTTGTAAACAGAGGTGAGAAACTTCCCGATGAACCCTTACACCTTAGCTTTGCCCTTACTGGCAAAGTTCCAGAAGGTCTTTACGGTGAAAGGGACGTAGACTTTTACGACCTGAAGGGAATACTTGAGTCGCTGATGGAGCTCTTAAAACTTTCCCCAGAGTTTAAGCCCTTAGAGAGCGAGGCCTACCTCCATCCCGGTCAGAGCGCAAAAGTCTTTGTGGACGGTAAAGAAGTAGGTTTCATAGGGAAGCTCCACCCAGACGTCCTTGAAAGGTTTGAAGTGAAGCAGGACATTTTTGTTGGAGAGCTAAACTTAGGGGAGCTCCTTAAACTCTCTGAAGGAAAGAGAATACGTTTCTCCCAGATACCCAAGTTCCCACCGGTAAGTAGGGATATTGCAGTTCTTGTTGACTTAGACCTTCCGGTTGCAGAGGTTGAGAAGGTCATAAGGAAGTCTGCGAAGTACCTTGAAAGGTTAAAACTCTTTGACATTTACACCGGAAAGGGCATTCCGGAAGGTAAAAAGAGCGTTGCTTTCTCTCTCCTCTTTAGGTCTCCTGACAGAACTCTCTCAGATGAGGAAGTTAACAAGATTATGGATGTTATAATAAAAGAGCTTGAGAAGATTGGCGCTAAGCTTAGGGCATAAGAGGAAAATTGTGAGTAGTCTACCGCAAACTGTAGAAGTTGTAATAGCAGGAAGGAAGTTTAACATAAAGACGGATAAGGACCCTGAATACGTTAGACATCTTGCCCAGCGCCTTGAGTCAATGGTTGAGAGAATAAAGACAGGTAACAGCAAGGTTACCTTAGAGAAGGCGCTGGTTGTCGCCTGCTTTTACCTTCTTGACGAGAACGAACTTTTAAAGAAACAGATACAGGAGCTTGGAGAGGAGATAAAGCGTCTTGAAGAGGGTGCTCATAAGCTCCTTGTAACCTCCTCCAAGAAAATAGCACCTTAAGGCACGTGGCGTGCTAACAAAGGAACAAATAAGAGAAAAAGTAAAACGGAGGAGGCTACTCCTCCCAGAGAGTGAAAGAAAGAGAAAAAGTGAGCAGATAGTTGAGAAACTGAAAGCTCTCTTGCCTTCTGATGTAAACACTCTTATGTTCTACGCCCCTTTTAAGGGGGAGGTTGACCTTCTTCCCCTTGCTGAGTGGTGTCTTAGTCGGGGTAAAAGAGTGGTTTTCCCTCGTGTTTCGGGCAAAGAAATCCTTCCCCTTGAAGTATTCTCCTTGTCTGAGCTTTCTCCCGGGTACTGTTCCATCTTAGAGCCTCCCTATGAGCTCTCTCGGGCTATTAACGAGATAGACGTTGTTTTTGTTCCCGGAATAGCCTTTGACTTGAACTGTTTTAGGATTGGGTATGGTGGCGGTTTTTACGACCGTTTCCTTGCCAGAACGCAAATAGGGTTTAAAATTGGAATCTGCTTTGACTTTCAGGTCGTGGAGAGAATTCCCCACGACCCTTACGATGTACCTGTAGACCTTGTTGTTACAGAAAAAAGGGAGATAAGGAGGAAAGAATGGAGCTAATCCTCGTTGCCATACTGGCAATCCTGTCGGGGCTCGCTGCTGGTTACGTGGTTGGCATAAAGAAAGGGCACGTTGAGAAGGAAGAGATAGAGAGGAAGGTAAAGGAAGAGGCCAAGTTAGAGGCTGAGAAAATTATTGAGAGAGCTAAGGAGGAGGCTTCTGAGCTAAAGCGTAAAGCTGAGGAGCTCCTTAAAGAAGCCCGAGAAAAGTTTGAGGAGATGAAAAAGCAGGCCTTCCTTCAGGCTAAGGAGGAGGTGCTAAAGGAAAAGGAGAGGTTAGAGGAGGAACTCAGGGAAAAGAGGAGAGAGCTCTCGGAGCTTGAAAGGAGGCTTTTGAGGCGTGAAGAGTTCCTTGATAAGAGGGAGTCTTCCCTTGATAAGAGGGAAGAGAACTTAGACAAGAGGGCTGAGTTCTTAGAAAAACTTGAGGCAGAGCTTGAGGAGAAGAAGGCAGAAGTTGAGAGGTTAGAGGCGGAGCTCCTTGAGAAGGACATGAAGGTTACTCAGCTCTTGGAGGAGGAGCTCAAAAAACTTGAAGAGATTGCCGGTATGACGAAGGAAGAGGCAAGAGAAGAGCTTATGAAGAGGATGGAAGAGGAGATAAAGAGGGACTTGGCCGTTCGCTATAAGAAGATGGAGGAGGAGTTTGAGCAGAACTTGGAAAGGAAGGCTAAGAAGATACTTGCAACTACCATTCAGAGGCTTGCCACAGACGTGGTTGCCGAAACGACCGTTGCCGTTGTTGACCTTCCAAACAACGAGATGAAGGGAAGAATCATCGGAAGGGAAGGTAGGAACATAAGGGCCTTTGAGCTTGCTACAGGAGTTGACCTGATTATTGACGATACACCAGAGGCTGTAACCATTTCCTCCTTTGACCCTGTAAGGAGGGAAGTTGCAAGAATTGCCCTTGAAAGGCTTGTAGCTGATGGAAGGATTCACCCTGCAAGGATAGAGGAGGTCGTTGAGAAGGTAAAACAGGAGATAGAGCAGGAGATTATCGCTGCTGCTGAGGAGGTTCTCTTTGAGCTTGGAATAGACAACGTCCACCCTGAGCTCAAGAAACTTCTTGGAAAACTGAAGTTCAGGACTAGCTACGGTCAAAATGTTCTTCAGCACGTTAGAGAGGTTGCCTACCTTGCCGGCATGATTGCTGCAGAGATCGGAGCTGACGTTCAGCTTGCTAAACGTGCAGGGCTCTTCCACGACATAGGAAAGGCCGTTACCCACGAGGTTGAAGGTTCTCACTCTCTAATTGGGGCTGACATCCTTAAAAAATACGGTGAGCCAGAGGCTGTAGTTAACGCTGCTGCTGCCCACCACGGAGAGGCCGAGTTTACGACAATTGAGTCTGTGTGTGCCGCAACGGCGGACGCTTTAAGTGCCGCAAGGCCGGGAGCAAGGAGGGAGAGTTTAGAGGCCTACATTAAGAGGATTGAGAAGCTTGAGAGCATTGCCGAGTCTTTCCCCGGCGTTATGAAGGCCTTTGCGATTCAGGCAGGTAGGGAAGTGAGGATAATGGTTGAGCCTGATAGAATCACGGACGAAGAGGCGGCTTTCCTTGCCCACCAGATTTCAAGGAAGATTGAAGAGGAAGTTCAGTATCCCGGCCAGATAAAGATAACCGTCATCAGGGAGACAAGGGCTGTTGACTATGCAAAGTAAAAAGTTCTTGGTAGTTGGAACGGCTGGACACATAGACCACGGTAAGACTACCCTCATAAAGGCTTTAACGGGTATTGATACCGACCGCTGGGAAGAGGAAAAAAGGCGGGGTATGACGATAGACTTGGGTTTTGCCCATTTAGAACTCCCAAGTGGCGTTCTGGTTGGAATCGTTGACGTTCCCGGTCACGAAAAGTTCATAAAGAACATGCTTGCAGGAGCTCACGGTATAGACTTTGTCCTCTTCGTTATAGCCGCAGACGAAGGAGTTATGCCCCAGACTCAGGAACACCTTACAGTCTGTGAAGTTCTTGGGACGAAAAAGGGTATCGTCGTTCTAACGAAGAAGGATCTTGTAGACGATGACTGGTTGGAACTTGTGAAGGAGGACGTAAAGGAGTTCTTAGAAGGGACTTTCTTAGAGGGAGCTCCCATTATTCCCGTCTCTTCAAAGACTGGGGAGGGCTTAAAGGAGCTCCTTGAGGAGATGGATAAACTGGCAGCTGAGGTAGAGCCCAAGAGCTCTAAGGGAATTCTCAGGCTTCCAGTTGACCGCTCCTTCATGGTAAAAGGTTTTGGAACGGTTGTTACGGGAACTCTCCTTTCTGGTAAGGTAAAAACGGGAGATACCGTTGAGATACTGCCTGAGGGTAGGAGGGTAAAGGTAAGGGGGCTTCAGGTTCACGGTAAGGGGGTAGATGAAGCCTTTGCCGGCCAAAGGACAGCCCTTAACCTTTCGGACGTTTCTAAGGAGGAGGTAGGAAGGGGCGACCTCATTGCTACTTCCGGTTACCTTAAGCCTTCTACGATGGTTGACGTTGAGCTAACCCTTTCTAAGGACGCAGACCTTATCCTCCAGTCTGGCCATAAAGTTCACTTTCACCACTTAACCAAGGAAGTTGAAGGAGAAGTCTATTTAGTTGATAGGGACGAGCTGCTTCCCGGAGAAACTGCCCTTGCTCAGGTGAGGCTGAAAGGAGAGGTTGTTCCCGTTTACGGGGACAGGTTCGTAATTCGTAACTACTCACCTGCAAGGGTTATAGGTGGCGGGAAGGTTCTAAATCCCCTTCCTGAGAGAAGATTTAGGCGTCGCTTTAGGGAAGAGTACCTCTCTTTCCTTTCCACTTTAAGGGAAAAGGACAAGAAGGATATTGTCCTTTCCTACGTTAAGAAGTTTCCCGGAGCTCTCTCTCCAGAGAAGTTCGTCCAGCTTTTAAACCTAACTCCGGAAGAGGCCTCTCAGGTCGTTAAGGAGCTTGTAGAGGAAGGGGAGCTCCTTCTTTCAGGAGGGGAGCTCTACCCATCAGAGTTCTTTACCGATTTAAAGGAAAAACTCCTTAAGGCCATTGAAACCTACCATAAGGAGTACCCAATTGCTGAAGGGATAAACAAGGAGTCTTTAAAGAGTAAACTTTCCGTTCCTTCTCCGATTCTCTCTGAGGCTATTAGGGAGCTCCTTTCAGAGGGCAAAATAGAGGAAAGTGGAGGAATACTAAGGATTAAGGGCTTTGTCCCCTGCGAGAAGGGTACTTACTTTGAGATTCCTGTAAGGAAAGCTCAGGAATTGATAGAGAAAAAAGGCTTCTCTCCTCCAGAGACAAAAGAAATTGCAGAGGAGCTTGGAATTTCAGAGGAGGAGGCGAACCTGATAGTTTCCTACCTTGTAAATAGAAAGGGCTACAGGAAAATTGCTGATTTCATATACAGTCCCTCTGCCATTGAAAAAGTTAAAGAGATTCTCAGGGAACACTTTAAAAAGAAGGGCACGCTGTCCGTTGGAGAGTTTAAGGACTACCTCGGCGTTTCAAGGAAGTTTGCAATCCCCCTTTTAGAGTTCTTTGATTCTGTAGGCGTTACCGTAAGGCAGGGGAATGAAAGAGTAAAGGGTGAGCTTTAAGTGCCATGGGAGACGTCCTATTAAACGTTATACTCCCCCTCTACCTCCTCATAGGTGTCGGCTTTTTCGTTGGAAAACAAAAACCGGAGCTGAAAACGGATACGATTTCATTTATCGTTCTCTACCTGTTTGCTCCGGCTCTTATCTTCTCTTCCTTTCGGAGCGTTGAAATTTCACTGTCAAACCTGACTTGCATCTTACTAACTGCCTTAGGAGTTTTTATTGGCGTTTACCTTTTATCCCTTTTAGTTGAGCAATTTCTTTTTGGTAAGAAGGATGAAGCTTTTGAGATTTCCACTACAGTTATGAATGCCGGCTACCTTGGAATCCCCCTTATTTACCTATGGTTTGGAGAAGAAGGACTGCCCTTCGCCGTGACCTTCATGGTTATCATGGCTGTTTACCATTTTACTCTCGGAATTGTAATCCTTGAAGGAAGCCTCAAAAGTGGTCTTCTATCTGTTTTAAAAATTCCCCTTATTTATGCCGTTATCCTTTCCTTTTTCCTTAAAGAAATTCCGATTCCGACAGGTATAGAAAAGATAATCAAGCTTGCAGGGGATGCTACCTTACCGCTAATGCTGGTTTCAATAGGGATAAGCCTTTCACGAATAACACCTTCTTCTGTATCTTTGAGCTTAGTGGGGACGCTTTTAAGGTTTGTTGGAGGAAGCCTCTTTGCCCTACTCTTTTCTTCCCTCTTAGCCTGTCCGCCCCTTTTAAAGAAGGTTTTGATAGTTCAATCCTCCCTTCCCTCTGCTATACTGAACTTTGTCCTCTGTGAGCGCTTTAATAGGTCGCCAGAGGTTGCTGCGTCAATAATTTTTATTTCAACCCTTCTCTTCCCCTTTTACCTTTTCTTTTTGAAAATTTTCCTTTAAAAAAGAAAAAGCCCCCGAGAGTGGGGGCTTTAAGGTTTGCAGGGGGGGGTTTTAGTAGGGTCTTTCCTTGTAAATCTTAACAGGCTTAACGTACTTTTCAACAACTTCCTTAGTTCCATAAACGCCAAGCTGTTCAAAGAGGAAGCGGAACTTCTTCTCTAGGGACTCCATAATCTTCTCTTTAACGTCGGCAGGTAGGTCCCAGAATTCCTTCTTGAACTTTCCAAAGGCCTTCTTTCTCGTCTTGTAGATGAACTGCTCCTCTGTCCAGCCTTCCTTCCACTCATTCTTAAGTTCTGTCTTGAGCCAGTTGTAAATTTCCTGCTTAAAGTCCTCAGGAAGGTGGTCGTAGATTATGTTCTGGAAGCCTGTTGCAAGGTGAATTTCTGCTGTTTTCACCTCTGGGAACTTGTGGAAGAGCTCATCTGGAAGGGTAGATGCTCCGTGCTGGACAGCTCCAGCCATTGAGTACTTCTTCCTTGCTACCTCTCCAATTTTCTCAAGGACGGAAAAGTCAAGCTTTACTTTTGCGATGCTACCGTCTGGAAGTGGAACTCCTCCGTGCTCAGTTCCCGTCTGAACGCTTATCTTGCTTATGCCTGCAAAGTCACCAAGTTTCTTGAGCTCTTCAAGGTAACCTTCCATAAAGGCTTCAAACTCTTCAGGAGTGGAGTTCTTACCTCCAATGTGGCCGATTTCGCCACCTACCGAAATCGTAACTCCCTCTGGCTCAATCTCCCTGATAAAGGCTGTCATTTTTGCTGTGTTTACGTAGTTATGGTACTGCTGTTCTTTGAGGGTTTCCTTGCTGTAGTCAACGAGGGTTGAAGGGTCTATGTCAATGTTGTAGAAGTCGGCCTCTATTGCTTCCTTTGTGAGCGCTTTTATTGCCTCAAGCTCTTTTTCTGGGTCTTCTGCGTACTTTTTGGCGTTAAACTGGAAGTGGTCTCCCTGAATGAAGACGGGACCCCTGTAGCCCTCCTTTATTGCAGCAGCGAGGGTGCAGGCTGTATACTCGGCAGGCCTTTGGTCTGTGTAACCGATTTCTGACTTTGCAATCTCAAGGATGAATGCTCCCATGTCCTCCTGAACGGCGATTTTGAAAATCTGCCTCATAACGTCGTAGGTCATTCCACGGATGTTCATTGCAGGAACGGTAAACCAGCGACCGAGCTCCTCTTTTGCCATTCCGTTAACGTAGAGGTCGTGGATGGAGGCAGGAACGATGTCAAGCTCAAGGGCGAGAGCTCTAATGAGCCACCTGCAGCACGCCTTCTCTTTTTCATCTCCAAAAACGGCAGTATAAACAAGCCTATCTATGAGTTCGTCTCTAACTTTCTGCTCGTCAAGAACCTTAACTCTGTCTTTCCCTACTTCTACAATACCCTTTAAAGCCTCTTTGAGCTCACTGCAGGTAAACTTTTCCATAGTAACTCCCTCCTTCGGGTTTTGTTATTGACAATTTTACATTTTCAGCCTAAGAAAGGCGACTTTCTATTTAACGTTGGGACATATACGGCCAAAAATCTTGGGATTTTTCTGTTTGAGAAACCTATGTCTTGTGCATATAAAGTTGCGAAGCCTTTTAAAAACTACAGGATTTTCGTGCTTATCCCAGCAGAAAACTCCCGGCTCCCTGCATACCTGTCCTATTTCGGGGTAGTAACAGTATCGGCCAAAGTAGTAGGTTGTGGTGTCCTCCCTGTATCCAACTTTTACACATAATCCTTCGTACATAAGGTTCTCGTTGGCAAGGACGGGAAATGGAATGAACATCCCTATGAGGAGAAAAAACAAGGAGGTAAACTTTTTCATGACTATCTCCGTAAGGAACTTTGGTAGCCACTTCTAATTGTAGCACACAAGGTTCTTTTCTTTTTGTCTGGTAGAATTTGAAAATCATGAGGATTCTGATTTTGCTCCTGCTTCTTTCCTTTACGTTGCAGAGTTGCGGTAAAAAGGTTTTGGTCTTTGAACCGAAAAAGTGCAGTTACACTTACAGGGTAAAGGGGAAGACCTACTGCGTAAGGAGGAGCTCCACCGGCTACGTTGAGGTGGGTATAGCCTCTTGGTATGGACCGGGATTCCACGGTAAGAGGACTGCAAGCGGTGAGTTCTACAACATGTACAAGCTGACGGCAGCCCACAAGACGTTACCTTTGGGAACTTACGTTAGGGTGATAAACCTTGAGAATGGAAAAAGCGTAGTGGTAAAGATAAACGATAGAGGGCCTTTTGTTCCGGGTAGAATCATAGACCTTTCTTACGCTGCAGCTAAAAGAATTGGAATGCTGAGTAAAGGAACTGCAAGGGTCAAAATTATCGCCCTTGGAAGGAGAGTTGACCACCGTTATAGGCAGGAGAATTACGAAAAGGGAAGGTTCTACGTTCAGGTTGGAGCTTTTAAGAACAAGCTCAACGCCTACAGGTTTAAACACAAACTTTTGAGGAAGTACGGAATAAAGGCAAAGGTTGTGAAGCTTGAAGGTTACTACAGGGTTCTTGCCGGTCCCATTTTTACTTACTCTGCTGCCGAAGCGTATAGGAAAAAGCTTAAAAGGCTTGGACTAAGAGGCTCTTTCATTATTAGGTATTAGGGGGAAAGATGAAAAGCCTTCTGGATATAGATACTCTTGATTTGCCCTCTAAGGAGTACGATGCTGTAGTTGTTGGAAGTGGTGCAGCAGGTCTATTCTGTGCTATAAGGCTTTCTTTAGTAGGCCTTAAGGTGTGCGTAATAACTAAGTCTACTGCCGATGCAGGCTCAACCTCCCTTGCTCAAGGAGGCATAGCTGCTGCGCTACCTATGGAGGACTCTCCTGACCTTCACTTTAGCGATACGGTGAAAGCAGGGGCTGGCCTTGTTAAAACGAAGATGGCCAGAATTCTTGCTGAGGAGGGAGTGAAGAGAATCATAGACCTTATCCGTATGGGAGTTCGCTTTGAGACCGATGAGAGGGGGCTCCTTAGGTTTACGAGGGAGGCTGCCCACTCGGTTGCGAGGGTTATCCACTATAAGGATAAAACTGGAGAGGAGATAGAGAGAGCTCTCCTCCAGAATTACTCGGGCGACCTGATAGAGAACGCCCAGCTTAAGGAGTTAATAGTAAAGGACAACCGCTGTTACGGTGTTATTTACGAGAAAGATGGGAAGCTCCGGGCAATTTACGCTCCCGTTGTTGCAATAGCTACAGGTGGAGCTGCTGGACTTTACCTTAAGAACACCAACCCTCCAACGTCAACTGGTGACGGTATTGCCATTGCCCTCAGGTATGGAGCAAAGCTTGAGGACCTTGAGTTTGTCCAGTTCCACCCGACAGCCTTCTGTGATGATTCAGACTGTTTCCTCATTTCTGAAGCTGTAAGGGGAGAAGGAGCGATAATCGTTGACGAGCACGGAAGGCGTTTTATGGGGGATTACCACCACCTCTGGGAGCTTGCCCCAAGGGACGTTGTAACGAGGGCTATAGAAACCCAGAGGAGGATAACCGGTGGAAACATCTACTTAGACTTTCGTCCCATTGAGGAGAAGGGTATAGACGTTTATGAAAGGTTTCCAACTATAACTCAGAAGCTCAAAGAAAAGGGACTTGACCCAAAGAAGGATCTTATTCCCATAACACCGGTTGCCCACTACTATATAGGTGGAATAGCCGTTGACAGCTTTGGAAGGACAACCATTAAGGGGCTCTTTGCCATAGGAGAGGCCTCCTGTACCGGAGTTCACGGTGCAAACAGGCTGGCGAGTAACTCCCTCCTTGAGTGTATAGTCTTTGGGGATAGGGCTGCTTATGGGATGTACAGGGACTGGAGTTACTTAAGGTACAGCTTTGCTGAGGTAAGGGTAAAGTACCGTAGGTGGGCTCCCAAAAATAGTAAAACCTTTTCCCTTGAGGACGTGAAAGAAACTATGTGGAATAACGTAGGAATTGTGAGAAGCGCAAAGTCCCTAACTAAGGCTATAGACAGGCTCTCTGAAATTGTAAACTCAGACTCAGACTGGATAGTGAGAAATAGCGCCATTCTCGGCTTGGCAATCGCCATAAGCGCAATGAGGAGGGAAGAAAGTAGAGGTGGACACTTTAGGAGTGACTTCCCTTACGAGAGGGAGGAGTTCAGAAAGCACAGTGAGTTTACCCTGAGTGACCTTGAAAGGCTGATATAAGTTAAGCCTTTAAGAACTCTTTAAGGATTCGGTAGCACTCTTCTACTTTTTTGATTTCCACGTATTCGTTTCTCTTGTGGGCTTGGTGGGGCTGGCCGGGACCAAAGTTCACAGCATCTATTCCGTGGACTGAAAACTGGGCTACGTCGGTCCACGCCTGTTTTGGCTGTATGGGGATTGAAAATCTCTCCCTGAACTCCTGCAAGATAGGGTTATCTATACACGGACGCGCAGCTGGAGAAACGTCTGTAAACTCAACATCGTCGGCCTTGACCTTTTCTTTCAGGTCAACTAAGTCTGACATGGCTTCTTCCGTCGTTTTAAAGGGAGAGAACCTGTAGTTAAGGTTAACCTTAAACTCTTCAGGGATTATGTTCCTGCCACCGGAGTATTCAACCATCGTTGCGTTTAGAACCTCGTAGAAGGAGAGTTCTCCGACTTCTATTTTCTTTGGCTTTAGCTCCCTTAGATACCTTAGGAGCTCCCAGCCCTTGTGTATAGCGTTTTCACCCTCCCAAGGGCGGGCTGAATGGGCTCTTTTACCTTTAAACACGAACCAAGCGTGAATCACGCCAAGACAGCCGACCTGCAGGACGTTATCGGTAGGTTCAAGGACAAAGGCAAAATCTATTTTTTTTAGTAGCTCGCTGTAATTTTTAAAAACTGGCTGAAGGCCGTTTTCGGTGTAAGGACCTTCTTCCTTCTCGTACAGTATGAAAAAGAGGTTAAAGCGGGGGCTCTGTTTTGAAAATTCCTCTGCAAGCTTTAGTATAACGGCATCACCGGCCTTCATATCGCTTGCGCCAAGGCCGTAGAGTTTTCCCTCTATTACCTGTCCTTCATACTCATTCTCCCCGGGAACGGTGTCAAGGTGACCAACTAATGCAATAGTTTTCTTTTCTGGAATAAAGTCTGTAAAGGCTAAAACCGTGTTGTTTTCACGGATAAGGGTAAGGGAGGGGTTTTTCTCTTTTAGGAAATTTTCTACGAAATCGGCTATTTCCTTTTCGTTACCGTAAACGGAAGGAATGGAGATGAGCTTTTTCAGGAGGGATACGGGCATCTTTACCCCACTAAAATAAAAAAATGGTGGGCCCGGGAGGACTCGAACCTCCGACCAGCCGGTTATGAGCCGGCTGCTCTAACCAACTGAGCTACAGGCCCACTTTTGGTGGAGCCGGCGGGATTCGAACCCGCGACCTTCAGACTGCCAGCCTGACGCTCTCCCAGCTGAGCTACGGCCCCTAAATACGTAAATGGCGTCCCCGGCGGGATTCGAACCCGCGTCGCCGGCGTGAAAGGCCGGTGTCCTAGGCCGGGCTAGACGACGGGGACGCTTAAGTGGTGAGCCGGGGAGGATTCGAACCTCCGACCTACGGATTAAAAGTCCGTTGCTCTACCAACTGAGCTACCGGCCCACTTAATTGACGGTGGATAATATAGGCTGTGTTTTCTCGGTGTCAACTGCTTACCCTTAGAAAATGTGCATTTCCTTGGAAGGTTGACGAAAGCTTTTTATTTACTTATATTCTGAAATAACTTTACTTTTAGCTGTTAGCCCTTGTCCCACAAACGATTAAAAAACCAAATGAAGGGAGATGTACTATGCAAATACAAGGATTTTCTACACTTGAGGAAGTAGAAAAGGCCTTTAACGTCAAAATAGAAGATGCTGAAAAAGAAAAACTGCAGGAAGTAATAGAGAAGCACCCAATGTTTATTCCTGATTACTACGCCGGACTTATAGACTGGAACGACCCTAACGACCCGATAAAACACTTAATATTCCCCTCTTTGGACGAACTAGACCTTGCAGGTTCTTACGATACAAGTGGAGAAAAGGAAAATACAGTTCTTACCGGTTTACAGCACAAGTATAAAGAAACTGTTTTACTTTTAGCTACAAATCGTTGCGCTGGTTACTGCCGTCACTGCTTCAGGAAACGGATGGTGGGTATTCCCACCGATGAAACTATAAAGCTCTTTGACAAGGCCGTTGAGTACATAAAGGAACATCCGGAGGTAACGAACGTTCTAATTTCTGGTGGAGACCCTCTCGTTCTTCCGACAGACGTTATTGAGTACTTCCTTTCAGAGCTCTCCCAAATTCCCCACCTGAAGTTCATAAGGTTTGGAAGTAGAGTTCCTGTCTTTTACCCGATGAGGATATACGAGGACACTAAACTCCTTGAAGTATTCTCAAAGTACTCAACACCAGAAAGGAGAATCTACTTGGTTACCCACTTTAACCATCCAAAGGAAGTAACGGAGCAGGCAGGAAAGGCCGTTGATGCTCTCATAAGGAGTGGCGTGCCCGTTAGTAACCAGACCGTTCTCTTAAGGCACGTTAACGATGACCCCGAAGTTCTCTCTACACTTATGAAGAGGTTGACTTCCGTAGGTGTAATTCCTTACTACGTCTTCCAGTGTCGCCCTGTTAAGAGGGTTAAGACCCACTTTCAAGTTCCATTTAAGGAAGGTTACGAGATTGTAGAGAAGGCAAAACAGAAGCTTGACGGTCATGCAAAGCGCTTTAAGTACGTAATGTCCCACAGGACAGGAAAGATTGAAATCGTCGGAATAATAGGGGATGAAATTTTCCTTAAATATCATCAGGCGAAAGACCCAAGCAAGGTTGGAAAGCTCTTTAGAATGAAGCTCACTCCAAATGCAGGTTGGCTTGATGATTTAGAGCCCATAGAGGAAGCTGAAACTGCAACCGTTTAATCAATAAAACTGGCGGGAGCTCCCTCCCGCCACTCTACTAAACTCTTACAAACCTTCCATTTTCCTTCACGTAGTTAATAAACCTTCTATAAACTGGATGGTTCTTAAGGGTCTCTGCGTTTCCTATGCAGATTAGCTTTCTCCTTGCCCTCGTTATGGCAACGTTTAATCTTCTCAGGTCTTTTAAGAATCCAACCTCTCCTTCCTCATTTGAGCGGACGAAGGAGATGATTATCGCCTCCTTTTCCCTTCCCTGAAAGCCGTCAACGGAGTTTACTTCAACCTTAAAGTCCTTTTCTAAGAGGAGCTGTTTTATGAGCTTAACCTGTGCTGCGTAAGGGGTGATTATGCCTATGTCTTTATTCTCAAGTCCCATTCTGTGGAGCTCTTGGGCAATTTCTATTGCCAGCTTGGCTTCCTCGTAGTTCTCGTAGGAGGTTGAACCTTCTGGCTGAAACTCAAGGGCATTAATGCTTGACGTATCAAGGAAGGCTAAGGGCTCTCTGGGTTCTAACACCTCCTTAAACTTTTCGGGCTCTTTCAGGTTAAAGTCTGCTAAGGTATGCTCTTTAACGCTTTCGGCAGCCCTTAGTTTTCCTCCGTAGAACTCCTTATTCGGAAATTCCATTATCTTTTCGTTCATCCTGTACTGGACTTCAAGCATTGTGGAGAGTTCCGGGTGGCCGTTTATGAGCCTCTCAAAGAGGGTCTTCTCAAGCTCTTTTGCCTCTTCACTCATTACAGTCGGTGGAAGCTGTTTGTGGTCTCCGGCTATGTAGAACCTGTCTGCCCTCATTATCGGAATGAGGGTTGAAGGCTCAACCTGCTGGCTGCCCTCGTCTATAACTGCTACGTCAAAGTGGAAGCCTTCAAGGAGCTCCGACTTTACCATTGAGTTTGTTGAAACGACAACGTCGGCATCGGTGATTATTTCCCTGAAGATTATGTTCTCCATCTCTTTAAGAGCTTTAATCCTTACGTCAATCTCGTAGTTTGTGAGAATCCAGTTTGCCATTGAGCGCATTGTCTTTTTGGGAACTCCCCTGAAGCTCTTGCCCTTCCTGCCAAAGTAGACTATCTCGTCGTCGCTCATTCCCCTCCTAAGCTGTGGAACGGGCTTTTTGTACTGGTCTCTCTTCTCTATCAGCTCCCTCACTCTATCCCAGCCTTCCCTTACCTTAGCGGCCTTTTCGTGCTCCTCAAAGAGGGCAAAGATTGAGTATCTCTCAAGCTCCTCTAAGACCCGTGCAGGGTGGCCAATACGGACAAGCTTGAGCTCTGGGTACTTAGAAAGGTTAAGGAGAATGTTGTCTGCAGCTATGTTTGAATCTGCAGTTGCAAGGACCTTTTTACCCTGCTTTACGAGCTGAACGATGAGCTCTGTTATGGTGCTCGTTTTACCCGTTCCCGGAGGCCCGTGAATTAAGTAGAAGTCTTTTGCACCGAGAGCTCTCTTTACGGCCTTAACCTGAGTTTCGTTAAGCCTTTTATCAACAAGCTCAAACTCTACCTCTTCTGCAGGCTCAGGCTCTTTAAGTCCTAAGATAATGTTCCTTATTTCCCTCTGCCTTCCAACTGCATGGCGGAGCTCCTCTAAGTTCTCCTCCATCCTCTTAAAGGTTACGTCGTTAATGTACAGGTCAACCCTAACGCCTTTTTTATAAACCCAGTTTGGAGGCCTGTTTTCAAAGGCCACGGTAATCGTCTTTTCCGTAATCCTTGTAACAGTTCCTAAGAGGTCACTCTTTAGTGGATTTCCTCTGCTAACTAAAACAACGTCGCCAACGGCAATTTCTGTTTCTATGGGCTTTTCCCTCCAGAACCTAACAAGGTGGAGGTGAAACTTCGTCCCTGCCTTTGTTCCTTTTAGGTCAAGGACGGCGCGTCCGAGGAGCTCCCTCTCCTTTCCAGATAGCCTCTTTATCTCTTCCTCTTGGGCTTCTATCTCCGCGAGCCTTTCAACGTCAATGAGTAGCTTAAACTTCTCAACGTAGTTGTGGACTGTAACGATTTCTTTTACCGTTTCCTCATCTGGAACCATTCCCTCAAACAGCTTACAGAGAGACTCGTCCTTTAAGTAAACAAGGGTCTGCCCATTTGCAACGAAAGTTTTGCTAATATCGTGCTTCCTAAGCCCTAAGTGCTTTAACTCTCTCTGAAGCCTCTTTCCTTCAAAAATACCATTTAAAAGAATTGGCATTGGTATACCTCACTTTTATTTCCTAAATGTTTCAGTGCTCTGTTTTAGCTATTTAAATGATATACCTCAAAGTAAGTTATTCAATGTTTTCTGATTTGTCGTTTTTCTGTTGGGGGGGGGAACAGGGCTTAGGAGTGGAGATTTTTTGGTTCAACTCGCCTGACAGGTTAAAAAGGGAGAGCTCCGAGGGCTCCCCCTTAATTTATTTATACAAAGTTAAAGGAAACAAAGTTCCTGTGGAGGCCAAGCTCTTTTGGTTCTATTCCGAGGGCTAGGCCGACGAGCTGTGGAACATGGAGGACGGGAATCTGGAAGTTTTCGCCGATTGCTTTTAGAGCTCTCCCCTGATTTGCATCAAGGTTCATGTGGCAAAGTGGACATGGAGTTACTACGCAGTCTGCACCACTTTCTTTGGCATCTTTTAGGTTTAGCCCCGTTAGCCTCATTGAAATTTGTGGTGCAGGCCAGAAGGCGTGGAAACCACAGCACTCAAGCCTTCTAACGCCGGAAACGGGAGTTGCACCGAGAGCTCTTATAATCTTCTCAAGTGACTGAGGATTCTCTGAAGGTTCGTAACCGATAATATCCTTTGGCCTTACTGTATGGCAGCCGTAGAAGGGATAGACCTTGAGACCCCCTAATGGCTTTTTAACCTTTTCTTTTAGTCCTTCTTCTCCGAACTCTTCAAGGAGAACCCAGTGGAAGTGTTTAACATCAACTGTTCCTTTGTACTCAAGGTCTGCTTCTGCAAGTATCTCGTTTACCTGTTCCCTAAGGTCATCGTCGTTGTCAAGGTGATACTTAGCGCTTCTTAAAACGAGAAGGCAGGTGCTACAAACCGTAACGATATCCCTTCCCTCCTTCTCGGCGTAAGCCAAGTTCCTTGCGTTAACGGCTATGTCAAGGACGTCTTTTACCTCTTCAAGGACGCCTGCTCCACAGCAGCTAAACTGTGGAAGCTCAACCATGTCAATTCCGAGTTTCTTAGCAACTGCAACGGTTGCTTCGTAGAGCTCCTTAGACGCTCCCTTAGCTGCACATCCCGGATAAAAGGCGTACTTTCCCATTACTCAACCTCCATAGCAGCTTTCATTACCTTGCGAAGGCCTTCATGCTCGGCAATAGGCTTCATGATAGGGGAATGGGCCTTTCCTTTGAGAATCATCTTTATACCCATAGGCAGGTTCTCAAGGACTCCCTTAATACCCTTTGTTCTAAGTGGTAGGAGAACCTCATTGAGCATTCCAGACTCAAGGAGGGACTTGTAGAAGGCTGCAACGTGTCTTGCACCGGGGTTGTTCTTAAGGCCGATATCTATTGAGAGGCCTCTCAGCTTCATTATGCCGTTGACTGGGGCAACGTGTTTTGGACATACGTCGGCGCACTTTTCGCACCTTACACAGTTCCACATGTCAAAGGTGTAGCCAATCTTTGCCCTTTCTTTTTTGAGGGCGTCCCTTGGATCTACGGCGAACCTGTAAACCCTTGCGAGAGGGAAAGGTCCTCCGTAGTTGCTGTCAACTTTTACTATTCCGCATACAGAGTAGCAGGTTGTACAGAGAATACAGTCGGTAAACCTGTCAAACTTCTTAAGCTCGTTGGGGTAAACTTTGCACTCTTCATCAAGGGTCTTAGGTACAACTTCTGGGTCTGGAATCAGGTAAGGTCTCATCTTCTCCATCTTTTCAATGGCGCTATCCCAGTTAACGATTAGGTCCCTTATGACTTCCATGTTGTCAATTGGTTCTATCGTAAGGATGTCTGTCTTGTAAACCTCAAGCTCTCCGAACACCTGTGTTTTACATGCGAGCTTGGGGTAGCCGTTAATCTTCACTGAACAAGAACCGCAGATGGCGCTCCTGCAGAAGGCCCTGAAGGAGAGAGTTGGGTCTATGTTGTCCTTTATGAACTGAAGGGCCTCCAAAATTGTCATTCCCTTTACTACTTCTACTTCATACTCTTGATAGTAGGGTTGAGAGTCCTTCTTAGGGTTGAACCTTCTTATCCTGAAAGTGACCTTTCTTTTTTCCATCTCTACCTCCAATCTTTTAGCTCTATTAGTACTTCCTCTCCTCTGGCTGGAACTTTGTTATCTTGACCGGTTTCCAGCTTATCTTGAGCTCTCCGTCATCTCCCCTCTCAATTATGGAGTGCTTGAGGAAGTTCTCATCGTCCCTCTTTGGATAGTCAAGCCTAAAGTGAGCTCCTCGGCTCTCCTTCCTTTCAAGAGCTCCAAGGACGATAGTTTCAGCCACCTCAACCATGTTGAGGAACTCTAAGGTCTGCTGGAGGTTTGTGTTGAAGGTCATGTCTGTATCGTAGACCTTTATCTTCTTAGCCCTTTCCTTGATTTCCCTGACTTTCTCAAGGGCCTCCTTCATCTTCTTCTCTTCTCTGAAGATACCTGCCCCGTAGGTCATTACGTCGCTAAGCTCGTTTCTGAGGTCTGCGAGCTTTTCAGAGCCGTCGTTGTTGAAGAGAGCTCTAATCCTATCTTCCTGCTCCCTAACGGCAGATTCTTCAAAGGGAAGGAGTGAAACTTCAGATACGTAGTTGACGGCGTCCTCACCTGCGAGCTTTCCAAAGACAACTATGTCAAGTAGGGAGTTTCCTCCAAGCCTGTTAGCGCCGTGAACGGAAACGCATCCACACTCACCTGCAGCGTAAAGTCCCTTTATCCTTGTTCTACCGTAGATATCTGTGTCTATACCACCCATTGAATAGTGGGCAGTCGGTCTAATTGGAATGGGCTCTTCAATTGGGTCAACGCCCTCAAAGTCAATTGCAAGCTCTCTAATCTGGGGGAGTCTCTCTAAGATTTTCTTCCTTCCAAGGTGTCTTAGGTCAAGGTAAACGAACTTGTTGCCTTCGGCGTCTTTAAATCCTCTTCCCTCAAGGATTTCCGTCTCTATTGCACGGGAGACGAGGTCTCTTGGGGCGAGCTCCATCTTTTCAGGAGCGTAGCGCTTCATGAACCTTTCGCCGTCCTTATTTATTAAGTAACCTCCTTCACCCCTTGCACCTTCTGTAACGAGGATTCCAGTCCTCCTTAAGCCTGTCGGGTGGAACTGGACAAATTCCATGTCCTTTAGGGGAACCCCTGCCCTTAAGGCCATTGCTGGGCCGTCGCCTGTGTTACCGAGGGCGTTAGAAGTCCTCTTCCAGTAAATCCTTGCGTGTCCACCGGTTGCAAGGATAACTGCCTTTGCCCTAATTCCGACGATTTCTCCGGTTCTCAAGTTTAAAGCCACTATACCTGCAATCCTTTCTCCGTTGTGAACGAGGGAAAGGGCAAACCACTCATTCAGGAAATTAACGCCGTTTTTAACGCACTGCTCGTAAAGCGTCTGGAGCATTACGTGACCTGTTTTGTCGGCCGCGTAGCACGTTCTTGGGAAGGAAGCTCCTCCAAAGGGTCTTTGGGCTATTTTTCCGTTTTCAAGCCTTGAAAAAGGCAATCCCATGTGTTCCATTTCACGGATAATCTTAGGTGCCATCTGGCACATAAGTTCAACGGCGTCTTGGTCTGCAAGGAAGTCGCTACCTTTAACTGTATCGTAAGAGTGTTTTTCTGGATTATCTGGAGCAACGTTTCCAAGGGCTGCGTTTATTCCTCCTTGGGCGGCTCCTGTGTGGGAGCGAGTTGGAAATACTTTTGAAACAACAGCAACTTTTAAATTTTCTTTCTTGCTTGTTTCAAGGGCAGCGTAGAGACCGGCTCCTCCTGCGCCAACAATAATAATGTCATACTGAAGCATTCTTCCTCCCAGTCCTCTGGATTTGATTTTTCTTTATTCTAATGGAATTAACAGAGGTGCCTCAGAAGGTTGTAGTAGAATAGGTTAGAGGGACCAAATTACGTAGGGGTTACAAGCTTGTAAAAATTTTGTAAAATTCCGAGAGCATTCTTAATTTTATATGATAACGTGATTCTAATCATATAGGGGGTTTCAATGCTTGAGTACGACATAGTGATTGTTGGTGGTGGAGGTGCAGGACTTTACGCGGCGCTCTGGGCGGCAGAGAACACGATTCTAAAAGTAGCTGTTATGACAAAGGTCTATCCAACCCGTTCCCATACAGGTGCAGCTGAGGGAGGAATAAATGCCGTCCTAACGCACTCAGTTGGTGATAGTCCAGAGGCTCATGCCTACGATACTGTAAAGGGAAGTGACTTCCTTGCTGACCAAGATGCTGTTGACATTATGTGTAAGATGGGGGCGGCCGTTATCTACGATATAGCCCACAGAGGGGTTCCATTCTCCCGTAGACCAGACGGCAGAATAGCCCAGAGGCCTTTCGGAGGAGCCTCTTATCCAAGAACTTGCTATGCGGCTGATAAGACAGGTTTTTACATCCTTCAGACCCTTTATGAGCAGTGCTTGAAGAACAACGTAACCTTCTTGAACGAGTGGTTCCTACTCTCCATTATCCACAACGGAGAGAGAGTGGAAGGACTTACTGCGTGGGACATAAGGAACGGTGGAGTTCACCTGATAAAAACGAAGGCAGTCATCCTTGCAACAGGTGGTCACGGAAGGGTTTACTGGAACAGAACTTCCAATGCTTTAGGTAATACAGGTGACGGAACGGCAGCTGCTTTAAGAGCAGGGCTGCCACTTAAAGATATGGAATTCATCCAGTTCCACCCTACCGGCCTTGCGAAAACTGGAATCCTTGTTACAGAAGGAGCAAGGGGTGAAGGCGGATTCTTAAGGAATAAGGACGGTGAAAGGTTTATGAAGAGGTACGCTCCGGAGAGGATGGAGCTTGCCCCAAGGGATATCGTTTCAAGGGCTATCCAGACAGAGATAGATGAAGGAAGGGGATGTGGTCCAAACGGTGACTACGTTTACCTTGACCTTACTCACTTGGGAGAAGAGAAAATAAACGAGAGGCTACCCCAGACGAGGGAACATGCAATCCTTTACGAAGGTGTTGACCCAGTTAGAGAGCCTATACCTGTAGCTCCCACGGCTCACTACTCAATGGGTGGAATAGATACCGACAAGATGGGAAGGACTGAGATTAAGGGACTCTACGCTGCTGGAGAGTGTGCCTGCATTTCTGTTCACGGTGCTAACAGGCTTGGAGGAAACTCTCTCCTTGATATTCTTGTCTTCGGAAGGCTTACGGCTTTAGAGGCCGTTAAGTACGCTGATGACGCTCCAGAGACAAATCCTTCATTAGCAAAGCAGAAGGACGATGAGAAAAGAATTCTTGAGCTTATGGAGAACGATGGTAAGGAGAGCTTAGCAGACCTTCGTAGAGAACTTGGAAACGTTATGATTAAGCACTTTGGCGTATTTAGGGAAGAATCCTCTATGAGACAGGGTATTGAGAAACTCCACGAGATAAGAGAAAGGGCAAAGCACGTAAAAGTTCACGATACGAGCAAGAAGTTTAACACTGACCTTATAAGCGTTCTTGAGTTCCTGAACCTTGTTGACCTTTCTCTGCCTATTGCTATCGCTGCCATAGAGAGGAAAGAGAGCAGGGGAGCTCATGCAAGGAAGGACTACCCGAACAGGGATGACAAGAACTTCCTGAAGCACTCAATTGTTAGGCTCAAGGAAGACGGAGACTACGAGCTCTCTTGGAAGCCCGTTACGATTACAAAGTTTCCGCCGGAGGAGAGGAAGTATTAGTGGTAGAACAGAGAATGCATGGAGGTGAAAATGGAAACTGTAACCCTTAAGGTTTTTAGGTTTGACCCTGAAAAAGATAAGGTTCCTTATTACAAGGATTACGAAGTTCCAGTTGAAGGAACGCTTTTAAACGCTCTCCTTTACATAAAGGAAAACCTTGACCCGACACTCTCCTTTAGGGCTTTCTGTCGCAGTGAAGTCTGCGGTTCCTGTTCTGTAAGGGTAAACGGGAAGACAAAGCTTGCCTGCAAAACACCTCTGAAGGAACTAGTTAAGACGTGGAAGGGGAAACCATTGAGGATAGACCCTTTAAACCACCTGAATGTCATTAGGGATTTGGTTGTTGATATAGATAAACCTATAGAGAAGATGAAAACTCTTATTCCGTGGCTCGTTCCTGACCCAAGGGTTGTTCCTTCCGACCCAAGACACGAAAGTATCATTTACCCTGAGGAGATGGAACTTTATAAAGACCAAATTCACTGTATGCTCTGCTTTTCCTGTTATTCTGTCTGTGAAGCGGTTGAGGACAACGAGCGTTACAGGGGACCTTTTGCCTTTTCAAAGGCTTACAGGTTTCAAGTTGATAGAAGAGACATTGAGACAGCTAAAGAAAGGAGAATCAGGTACTCTATTTCTGGGGGACTTTGGAGCTGTGTCCAGTGTCAGAAATGTCTTCACGTCTGTCCAAAAGGCGTAAAGCCTGCCGAAGATATACAGAACCTTAGAGGACAGGCTGTTAAGAAAGGCTTTACTGACAAGCCGGGTGCTAAGAAGCTCAAGCACTACGTTGACTGGATTTACGCAACTGGACAGATCAACAGGCTCTACCTGCCAGAAGAAGTTTACGGAAATAAAGAGGCAAGGAAGAAGCTCATGGAAGCCTATGAAAAAATGGGAGTTGAGGTTTGGGAAGTTCCCAAGCCAACAAAAGGCCTTATGAAGTTTAGGGATATCTACCTTGAGATTCTTTCAAGGGAGGAAAAGGCCCTTGAGCTTGATTTCTCCCACGTAAGGAAGATAGACAAGATGGTTAGTGACATCTTCAAAGCAGATATCTGTACCGTTGTAGATAAAGCCCGTCAAAATGGAAAGAAGAGCAAAGGGCTAATTAGCAAACTTAAAGGACTCTTGGGAGGGAGTGATGATTAAGGTTGGTTTCTATCAGGGATGCTGTTTTCAGGGGCAGGACGCCTACATGTTTGAAACAATGAAAGAAGTTTTTAAAGCTATAGATGTTGACCTTGAACTCCTTGAGGAGACTACCTGCTGTGGTGGAAATACCATTGACGAGGAGAACAGGAAACTCTCCTACGCTATAAACGCAAGGAATATAGCCCTTGCAGAGGCAAAAGGCCTTGACATGCTTATCTCCTGTAACACCTGTTACATGGTTATAGCTAAGGCAAAACATGCTCTTGATAACAACAAAAAGTTAAGAGATGAGATAAATGAGCTCCTAAAAGAGGAAGGCCTTGAGTACAGGGGAACAAATAAGATTTACCACCTTCTTGATTTTTTCAGGGATGTTGTTGGTTATGACAGGATTAGGAAGGCCGTTAAGAGACCACTTAAGGGCTGGAGAGTAGGTGCTTACTATGGCTGTCACGTTCTCTACCCGAAGCACACGGCTATAGACGACGGTGATAATCCATCAACTCTTCAGGAAGTCCTTAAAGCATTGGGAGCTGAAGTTGTAGATGATTACGAGGCAAAGGATGCCTGCTGTGGTTACCACGCTTACTTTACGGACAAGACAATGACGATGAGGAAGTTGAACAGAATCCTTGGAAGTATTAAGAAAGTTGGGGTGGATATTGTTGCAACGCCGTGTCCTCTCTGCTTTAAGGCTTTTGATATATACCAGCTCCAGATGGAAAAACCTCCTATGATTCCATCGGCCTTTTTGCCGGAACTAATGGCTTACGCTTTCGGGCTTGATAAAGATGAATCGGGTCTTGGCCATCACCTTGTGGAGGTGAAAAAGGAGTAATTTTAAGTCCCCGCTGGGGGCTTTATTCTCAATTCCCAGAGGTTCTTAAAGAGGAGTATCAGGAATATAGCTGTAAACAGGAGCTTTACTGGGTTACCTGTGTCGTCAATGTGAACTATCTCCTTGACGTTGATTCTGTTGATTTCAAAGAACCAGTCAAGGAGTATCCCGAAGAGGATACTTCCAGCAATTACTGTTGATAGGTAGACAAAGAGGGATTTCCTGCCAAGAACCTTGTCTACTACCCCTATTGTAATGGCGTTTGTGGCGGGTCCCGCTGTTAGGAATACGAAAGCTGCCCCTGCCGGTACTCCGGCAAGAATAAGAGAGGCGGCTATAGGGAGGGAAGAGGTCGCACATACGTACATTGGGATAGCGGCCGCTAATACCAAAACGTAGCTGAAAACGGCGTTTTCTCTTAAGAAAGGTTCTATGTTCTGAGGTATTAGGGTGACGATTAAACTACCTATAAGTATGCCCCAGAAAAGAGGCTGGGCAGTTTCCTTAAAGAGCGTTCCAAATCCATACTTAAGGGCTTCTCTGAAGGAAAACTGTTTTTTTTCCTGACCTTGAGTAGGGGGAATGCTACATGAGCAGCTGCAACAACAGCTGCTCTCGGTGATTGGCTTCTCTTCGGAGCTCCTGTCAATAATTAGGTTTAAGAGCCCGGCAATTAGCGAAAGGATGACAGAGGTAACTAACCTGTATGCTGTAAAGAGAAATCCAAATATCCCGTAGGTAGCTAAGATGGAATCAATTCCTGTGATAGGTGTAGAGATGGTAAACGTTAACACAGCTCCTTTGTTGGCCCCTTTTCTCCTCAATGCCCCGATGAGTGGAATTACGCTACAGGAACAGATTGGTAACGGTATTCCAAGAACAGCTGCTTTAATTAATGATCTTAAGTTCCTTTCTCCAAGCTGTTTCCTTATAAAGTCGTCAGGGAGTAGTTCGTGTAGGATTCCAGCTATGAAGAATCCAATGATTAAGTACATTGCTATGGAGTTTGTGAAGAGGAAAGCATTCGTGAGAAACTCTATTAGGTAATTCACTCCTGCCTCCGAGTCTTACACATTTCCTTCAGAGGGCATCTTTCACACTCTGGTTTTTGCGCCTTGCAAATGTTTCTTCCGAGTCTAATAAGGTCGTAGTGAAGTTTTCTGTTAAAGGTTGCTGTGAAGTGCTCTTCCATAAATTCTGAAATCCTGTCCTTGTCCCAGTTTTCTGGAAATACGCCGAGCCTTTTTAAAATCCTAAAGCAGTGGGTATCTATCGGGAAAGTATTTTTTCCGAAGGCAAAGGTCAAGACAACCCGTGCTGTTTTACTCCCGATAAACGGGTAGCTGGTTAGTAGCGATATACCTTCAGAGGTGGGAAGTTCCTTAAGTTTTTCTTCAAGGATAGGCCAGTCTTTCATCACTGAGGTGAGAGCTCTGAGCTTCTGTCTGAACATCCCGCATGGACGAATTGCGGATAGGAGCTCTTTTTCCGAAAGTTCTGGAATTTTCAGGAAATTGTTGCCGGTTGTTTTTTTCAGGTTTTCAAGGCACTTTTCTGCGTTTTTATCTGTTGTATTCTGGCTAAGGATGGTAAAGACCATCTGTTCTACTGGAGTTCTGTTAGGACGGTGTGGGTGAGGAAACGTAATTTCAAGAGCGGCTGCGATTTTTTTTATTTTTTGGAGGAGCTCCTTTTTGAGCATGCCTCCTAATCCTCCAGTTGGGGGGATACAGATAAGCCTTTCCATTGTAGCACAATCTGAAATCGTTTGAGTTTGACATAACCTTCTTCTATTTGTTAAAACAGGAAAAGGAAACAATTCACGAGGGACGAGGGATGAAAAAAGCTATTTTGCTCCTAATTCTATTCCTGATTTTTCCACTTTTGAGTTGGTCTAATTCAGCAAAAGCTGATTGTGGAAACTACAGGAAAGGGATTTATATCTGGTCAAAAGCCTTTAGAGTTTATTCCTTAGAGGAAATCAATGAATTTATTGTCTCAAGAGATATTGTAGCAGTTAAGGTATCTGCCAGTGCTGTTATAGGTAGCAAGGAGGTAAAGCAATTTATTGAACGTCTAAAGAGTGAAGGAATAGAAGTTGAGCTCGTCTTGAGCGAGCCTACTTACATTTTTCCAGAGAAGTGGGAAAAGGTCAAAGCTAAAATGGAAGCAATAATGGAGATGGGGTATGACGTTCACTTTGATGTGGAACCTCACACTCTACCGGACTTTAAGGAAAACAGAGAGCTCTACTTAGCCCTTTTTGTGGAGCTCCTAAAAAAAGCCTACGCTTTAACTAAGCAGTACGGTCACAGGTTAACTATTGCGGTTAATCCCTACCACTACCGTGAAGTAATACCGGAGGTTATTAGTAACTGCGACGGTACAGTTGTGATGATATATGGTACAAAAAGCGTTAGAAGAATCGCGAAACTTCTATCACCTTTTCTATCTTACGAACCGGAAAGTAGTGTAACTTTGGCTCTTAGAGCAAGAGATTTTGAAGGCGAGTTAGAAATGAAAAGCCTTATGGAAAAAGTGTGTGAAAGAACTGGCGTTAGCTCTTTTGTCGTTCACAACCTAAGGCAGTGGAAAAAACTTAGATAAAGCCGGCAAGCTTGAGGGCCATTTCCAAATCTTTTTGAAATTCGGGTTCTCCTCGCCTGTTTCTTAGGAGGTATGCTGGATGGAAGGTTGGAATTACAGTTATCTCCTTTCCGCCGATGTTTACTTTTTGAGGTTTACCTCTTAGCTTGGAGATGGCAGCTTTTTCTGGAAGGTTGAGAATTGTCCTTGTGGAGAAGGCGCCAAGGCAAAGGATAACGTCCGGTGATATGAGCTCTATCTGCTTTTCAAGGAATGGGTAACAGGTGCTGATTTCGTCTGGAGCTGGGTTTCTGTTCCCCGGCGGGCGGCACTTGACGATGTTGGTTATGTAAACCTTTTCTCTTGCTACTCCAAAGAGGTTCAGAAACTTTGTTAGTAGCTGTCCTGCCCTTCCTACGAAAGGCCTTCCCTGAAGGTCTTCCTGCTCTCCGGGAGCTTCCCCTACGAACATGAGCTTTGTCTTTGGGTCACCTTCACCGAAGACGACGTTCGTCCGTTTTTCGCAGAGCCTACACTTACAGCACTTGAGAACCTCTTCCTTTAAAGATTCAAGCTCCTCCTCAAAGTTTCTATCCTTTACCGGCATACTCTTAACTCCCTCTTTGAGTCTTAGTTCGTTAAAGCCAATGAGCTTTAGAAATTCAAGGTATTTCCTGAGCTCATCCATCAAGGAGCTCCCTTCTCAGTTCTCCCTCGTAAACGTAAACCGTTTCACCTTCAAGGAAAACCTCTTCAAAGTCCTCGTCAAAGTAAACCTTCAATCGTTCTCCGCTCCTTGTTTCAACCGTAACCGGAGAGGAGAGGTTGAATACCTTAGCGGCGATGAGGGCAGAGGCAACAGAGCCCGTTCCGCAGGCAAGGGTCTCGTCCTCAACGCCCCTTTCGTAGGTTCTTACGAGAATCCTGTCAAGCCTTACTTCTGCAAAGTTAACGTTCGTTCCGTTGGGCTTAAAGAGCTCATCGTTCCTTATTTTTCTGCCAAGCTCTTTAACGTTAACCAAGTCAACCCTGTCCGCAAAGACGACGAAGTGGGGAACTCCCGTATTTATGAAGTGTCCGGTAAGTCCGCAGACTTTAATGTTCTGTTTTAGGTCCTTTGGCTTGGAGAGCTTAACCTTAACGCTTCTGCCCTTAACCTCTGCCTCAATAATTCCGGCCAAGGTCTCAAACTTCATCTTGTCTGGGGCTATTCCCTTCTCTTTGGCAAATCGGGCAGCGCACCTTGCGCCGTTTCCACACATCTCTGCAACAGAGCCGTCGGAGTTAAAGAACCTCCAGCGAAAATTGGCAATGTTAGAAGTCTCTATCAGGATTAAGCCGTCTGCTCCGACCCCCGTCCTGCGGCTACAGATTCTCTTTACCGCTTCCCTTTCGGGTATTCCCTTACAGAAGGCTTCAAATATGTTTTCCCTGTTGTCTACTATTACAAAGTCGTTTCCCGTCCCCTGAAGCTTTGAGAAGGGAAGTCTATCCATCCTCTCACTCCTTGATTTCTTTCCAGAGCTCCGGTAGCAGAAACCTTCTGAGCTTTCCGATACGGGTTCTGGGGAGCTCCCTGTCCACCAACTTAAACTCCTTTACCTTCTTGTAGGGCTGAAGGTGTCTCGTAGTCCTCTGAATCTCCTTCTTTATAAACTCCCTTACGTCCTCTATACCGTCCTCAACTAAGAGCTCAAAGTCTGGCCTCACGATTGCTTTTAGCTTTCCGTCCTGATAGAAGATTCCAACCTCTAAGATGTAGGGGCTTTTGAGTATCTCCAGCTCAATGTCCTCTGGGTAAACGTTCTTTCCGTTATCAAGGACTATAACTTCCTTAGCCCTTCCGGTTATGTGGATAAAACCATCCTCATCAATGTAGCCAAGGTCGCCTGTGTAGAACCAGCCGTCTTTTATAACCTTTGCTGTCTCCTCGGGCTTGTTGTAGTAGCCCTTCATAACGTTTGGGCCACGAACGATTATTTCCCCTTTCTCAGTTACCTTTACCTCTACCTCGTCAACTGGAGGCCCTGCAGTTCCTATCTTCTTTTTGTCAGGTCTATTGACGGAGATTAACGGGGAGGTTTCCGTTAGTCCGTATCCTTCAAGGATGTTGAAGCCGAAGGCCTCGAAGTCTCTCCAGACCTCCTCGCTTAGCTTTGCCCCACCGCTTATCATGAAGCGCAGAGATTTTCCGATACGGTTGTGAATTTCTTTAAACACTTTCTTCTCAATAGGCTTTACGTCAAACTTCCTAAAGAGCTTTAAGGCCGTCATAACGGCCCGTCTCTTTACTGCCGGTAGCTTCTTTATCTCGGCCATTATGTTGTGGTGAATCACCTGATAGAGCTTTGGAACTCCTACTAAGATGGTAACACCCTGCTCGTTGATAGTTGAGAGGATGTCGGTAGGAGTGAGCTTTTCAATGAAGACGAGAGGGAGTCTTAACGTCACAGGTAGGAGAACGGTTGCCATTAGGGGGTAGGTGTGGTGGAAGGGTAGGATTGCGACGAACTTGTCATCTTCCTTTAAAAAGCCGAGCTTTTCAACTGCCCTAACGTTGTGGTCAAGGTTTCTCGTTGTAAGCATTACCCCCTTTGGGTTTCCGGTTGTTCCTGAGGTGTAGAGTATGACTATTACGTCGTCTATGTTTCTCTCTGTGAACTTGAACTTCCCACTGCTTGTAGAAAAGTCAAGCTCGTCTGTATTTATGACGTGGACGTGGTAGCCGATGTTCTTGATTGCTTCCTTAACCTTTCTTAGGTTTTCCCCTGAAGTTACGATGTAGCGTGGCTGGGAGTCCTTTAGGATGTTAAAGAGCTCCCTTGCAGAAAGTAGGTAGTCAACTGGAACGGCTATACCACCTTTAAAGAGAACTGCGAAGAAGGCCGATACCCACTCAGGACGGTTCTCCATGAAGATAACTACGCGGTCCTCCTCACCAAGATTTTCCATAGCCTTCTGGAAGGTTGAAATCTGTTTCCCGAAGTCACCGTAAGTTAACGGGAAGTACTTTCCGTTCCTTTTTCCTATGAGAATTTCCTTCTCTGGGTGTTCTCTTATGTTTTCAAATGCTCGTTCTACAAAGGTTTTCATTTACGACCTCTCACGATTAGATTAGGTCTATTATGTCCCTGATGTCTTTCTTACGGTCAACGAGGATTTCTACAAGTTCTCTGGCCTTTTTCTTTGAGACGTTCTTAGAGTTGGGCACTTCTAAGATGCGAAACTTGAAGTAGCGGGAGATGGTGTCTATCTCTACCACATCTCCGGGCTTTACGCTTTTAGAAGGTTTGGCAGGCTGGCCGTTTACCTTAACTACCCCGTGGTCACACAGTTCCTTTGCCTGACTCCTTCTCTTGATTACCCTTGAGAGTTTCAGGAACTGGTCCAGCCTCACCGCTTCTCCTCTTCTTCTCTTTTAGAGTTGACGGAAAGGTAAATATCTTCAGTATCAGTGAGAGGAATCCAGCAGTAAGGAAACCTGCCAGAAACGAGAAAACTATAACAACAAAAACTTTGGTGTGGAATACTCCCACAAAAGGTATGGTTACGTCAACATCCTGAAAGTTCTGGAGAGCAAAAAGGGTTACCCCAACGACTATTAAGGCGACTATCAGTGAGTAGATGTTCTGTTTGAGAGTCATAATGAGCCCCGCTATAAGCTTAGGTAAAGCGATGTAACTCCAATAGCCATAAGCCCAAGAATCAGCGTTAAGGCATTAAGAACCATAGAGACTCTGTGGAGTTTCAGGAATTTATTGTAGTAGCTTTCCTCTTTACTCCTGTAGAACTCAGCTTTTAAAAGGCTTGCTTTGGGAACGATTACGAGGCCGTTTACCACGTTAAGGAGGTTCATTAGGAGCAGCAAAAGGAGCACTAAGGATGATAGTAGTGTAAGAGTGTTTTTTGTAAGGAGGTATAGGCTAACGAGGGCTGTTAGCCCGAAAATGTAGCCAAGGCCAAAATACTTAGGAAAAACCGTGCCTGTGTACTTTCCGGCTTCCTCTTTAGGTAGAGCTCTAAAAGCGGCTGGAGCTCCAACTGCGGAGAAAAAGAACAGAGAGCCCACCCACAAAGATATGGAATAGAGGTATAGAGACTTTAGCAACACACCCATCTTTTCTCTCTCCTGCTAAAATGTTAACACAACTATTCCTCTAAACTAAGTGATTTGGAGGCAAGGAAGTTGAATGAGAATCCCTTTAAGGACTCAGAAAAGATATGGGTTCTTGACGGTGGAATGGGAACGATGCTTATGAAAAAGGGCCTTGACGTCAATTTTGCCCCAGAACTTTTAAACGTTGAAAGGCCTGAAGTTCTCATAGAGATACACAGGGAGTACGTAGAAGCAGGGGCGGACATAATAGAGACGAACACCTTTGGTAGTAACCGTATAAAGCTCTCCCACTACGGGCTTGAGGACAGGGTAAAGGAGTTAACTGCTGCCGGCGTAAAGCTTGCAAAGGAAGCAGCGGCCGGTAGAGCTTTGGTTGCTCTTTCAGTTGGTCCAACGGGGGTTTTTGTTGAGCCTGTCGGCGATTATACCTTTGATGAGATGGTTGAAATCTTTAAGGAGCAGATAGAGGCAGGGGCAGAGGCCGGGGCAGACTTAATTCTGATAGAAACGATGTCTGACACTAAGGAGGCTAAAGCTGCAGTTGTCGCTGCAAGGGAGGTGTGTGACCTCCCCGTAATGGTGAGTATGACCTATCAGGAGGACGGCAGAACCCTCCTTGGAACTCCTCCAGAGGTTGCAGCTGCCATTTTTGAAGGCTTTGACGTTGCTGCTGTAGGGGCGAACTGTTCCTTAGGTCCTGAAAGTTTCGTTGAAATTGTCAGGAAGATGGCAGAGGTAACGGAAACTCCCATCATTGTCTATGCAAATGCGGGACTGCCCGTTCTAAGGGATGGTAAAACCATCTACCCTGAGCCTCCCGAAACCTTTGAAAAGGTAGCAGTTGAACTTATTAAGGCAGGAGCAAACATCATAGGTGGTTGCTGTGGAACAACTCCGGAGCACATAAGGGCTATAAAGAGGGCTGTTAAGAACCTTAAGCCTGCTAAAAGGAATCCAGTAAGGGGAGTCAAGGTTGCAAGCAGGACGG
Organism: Phorcysia thermohydrogeniphila; assembly: GCF_004339575.1. Classification (NCBI taxonomy): domain Bacteria; kingdom Pseudomonadati; phylum Aquificota; class Aquificia; order Desulfurobacteriales; family Desulfurobacteriaceae; genus Phorcysia; species Phorcysia thermohydrogeniphila. The sequence goes on along the minus strand of NZ_SMFV01000001.1, from coordinate 485,983 downwards.
AGCTTGTTTTTATCGGCTCTGACCATCCGACAAGGATAATCGGCGAGAGGATAAATCCGACGGGCAAAAAGAAGTTGCAGGAAGCCCTCAAAAAAGGAGATTTTTCCCTCGTAAAGGAGGAGGCGAAGAAACAGGTAGAGGAGGGGGCAGAAATCCTTGACGTGAACGTTGGAGTTCCGGGAATAGATGAAGCTGAGGCTATGGAGAAAGCCGTAAAAATAGTGATGGAGACGGTAACAGTTCCAATAATGATAGACAGTAAAAACCCAGAGGCCATAGAGAGAGCTCTCAAGATGTGCGACGGAAGACCTATAGTTAACTCCTGCTCTGGAGAGGAGAAGGACATAAAGGAGATACTTCCCCTCGTTAAAAAGTACGGAGCAAACGTTTTAGCCCTTGGGATAGATGATGAAGGTTTAAAAGAGAAGGCGGAAGACAGAGTTGCTGTAATAGAGAGGATAATAAACGAGTGTGAAAAGGTAGGGATTAGAAGAGATGCTGTTATAGCCGATGTTTTGAACTTGGCTGCCAGCGCAATGCAGGAAGCGACGGTAGAAACTCTAAAGGCTATAAGGCTCGTTAAGGAAAAGTTTGGTGTTGCTACCACCTTAGGGGTTAGTAACGTCTCTTTCGGCCTTCCTGCAAGGTCACTTATAAACTCCGCCTTTATGGCAATGGCTATTGAGGCCGGTCTTGACTCTGGTATCGTTAACCCCGGTGATTCCCGTATGGTTGAAACCATATACGCCTCTGACGTTCTCGTCGGCAAAGACAGAGGGGCTACCCGCTACGTTGAAAAGTTTACGGGCTACAAGCCGAAGGCAGAGGATAGGGAGTGTAGGGAGCTCCTTAAGAAAATCTGTACCCTTACCTGTTCTTTCTTGGAGGGGAAGAAGGTTTCTGTTGAAGTTGGAGGGGAAGAGAGGAAAAAGGAAGAGAAAGGTGAGAAGGCTGAAGAAGAGGGAGCTCCAGAAGGAGTACTTGGGGAGATTTTCAAGAAGGTGATTGAGGGAGACAAAGAAGGAATCTTAAAGCCAACGGAGGAAGCGTTAAAGAGTTACGAACCTATGGAAATTAGCGATAGAGCCTTAATTTCTGCCCTTGATGTCGTCGGTAAGCGGTTTGAAAAGGGAGAGATTTTCCTCCCTCAGATGCTCCGTTCGGCACAGGCAGTTCAGGCCGCCTTTGAAATTCTCAAGAAGGAGATGAAAAAGAAAGGGAAAAACCTTAAGACGAGTGGAAAAATTGTAATGGCTACCGTTTACGGTGACGTCCACGAGATAGGTAAGAACATAGTCATAACTATGCTTGAAAACAGCGGTTTTGAAGTAGTAGACCTTGGAACGAACGTTCCCCCTGAAAAGGTGGTAGAGGCCGTAAAGAGGGAAAAGGCTGACCTTGTAGGTCTCAGTGCTCTAATGACTACGACACTACCGGCTATGGAGGATACGATAAAGGCCCTCAGGGAGGCCGGCCTTGATATTCCGGTAATCGTTGGTGGAGCCGTCGTTACCCCTGAGTATGCAGAGAAAATAGGAGGCCACTACGGGGGTGATGCTCAGGAAGCTGTTAAAATTGTAAAGAAACTTCTTGGGATAGAAGACTAACCGGAGGAGACAGATGGGAAACTACGTAAATGAAACGGACCTCAACCTTCACAAGGAGATTGAGGAGCTCAAGTCCCTCATAAGGGATGTTCCAGACTTTCCAAAACCGGGGATTGTCTTTAAGGACATAACCCCCCTGCTTCATAAGCCTTGGGCCTTTCAGAAAGTCATAGACTACATAGGAAACAGGTACGTTGGTCTCGGCATAGACATAGTTGCCGGAATAGAGTCAAGGGGATTCCTGCTTGCAGCAGCCCTTGCCTACAAGATAGGTGCAGGGCTTGCAATTATCAGGAAGCCGGGAAAGCTCCCCTACAAGACAATTAGCGCCACCTATACCTTAGAGTACGGTGAGGACAAGATAGAGGTTCACGAGGACGCAATTCAGGAAGGAATGAAAGTTGTTCTCATTGACGACGTTCTCGCAACCGGCGGAACTATGAACGCGGCAATTGACCTTGTTGAGAGGCTTGGAGGAAACATCATAAGTGTAGATTTCCTCTTGGAGCTAACTTTCTTAGGGGGAAGGGAGAGGATACAGAAGAGGGGATACCCTGTATTCTCCCTGATAAAGTTCTAAACCTTACCGCTTGAAATAACGTAGGGGCAAACGTAATGAAAGTCCTTTTGCTTTCTAAAAACGTTCCAAAGGTAAATGCCGATAGGGATACCCTTTTAAGGCACTCATACTTTACTTTTCTCGTTGATGGGATATCCCGAGCCTGTTCCCACCAGCTTGTAAGGCACCGTCCGGCCTCTTACAGCCAGCAATCCCAGAGATACGTGGCAATGAAGAATTTTCCCTTTGTAGTGCCGGACTCTGTAAGAGGTAAAGAGGTTACGGTAGAAGGTAAGACGTTGACTTATGACGACTTGATGTCTCTTATAGGTAAGTTCTACGAGGGTCTCGTTGATGCTGGAGCTCCGAAGGAGGACGCAAGGTTTGTCCTCCCGAATGCCTGCACAACGAGGGTTCTCTTTACGATGAACGGCGAGGAGCTTGTCCACTTTTTAAGGCTTAGGACGTGTACAAGGGCTCAATGGGAGATTAGGAAGATGGCCGTTGAGATGCTTAGGATACTGAGGGAAAAGTTCCCTTCCCTCTTTAGTCACGTTGGTCCAAACTGCTACTACTTGGGACACTGTACTGAAGGAGAGAAGAGCTGCGGTAGACCGGAGGATGTCAGGAGGTTCTTTGCCACTCTCGGCAAAAGGGGTGCGTAATGTTTAAACTGATTGAAAGAACTGCCGGAATCCTAAAAAAACAGAACGTTGAGAACTTTGATATTTACGGTGTTGAGTCTTCAGGCTTTTCAGTTGAGGTCAAGAAGGGAAGCGTAGAGAAGGTGAAAACTTCTATTAAGAAAGGGGTAGCTATACGGGTTGTTGTAGATGGAAGGCTTGGATTTGCGTATACCACGGACGTTTCGGACGATGGAATCAGGATAGCGATTGAGTGTGCTAAGGAAAACGCCAAGATGGCCTCTCAGGATGAGTATTCTCTCTCAATGCCGGCCTCTGCTACCGTTGATTTTCCTCTTTATGACGAGAGTTATCCCCAGATACCGGTAGACAGGAAAGTTGAGCTTGCCCTTGAGCTTGAAGCAAAAGTTATGAACTTTGACAGGCGGATAAAGAGGGTCAGAAAAGCTTCCTACGGTGATGCGGTAACTACGGTTTACTACTTTAACTCAAACGACCACAGTTTTTCCTATACGACCTCCAGTTTCTCCCTGAGTGTCCTCCTTGCTGCTGAGGAAAACGGCGATTCCCAGATGGGATGGGACTACGATGTAAGGCGTTATTTTTCTGAGCTTAACGTTGACTTGGTTGCTGTAAGGGCAGCTGAAAGTGCTTTAGAGCTCCTTGGCGCCAAGCCAATGAAGACCAAAAAGCTTCCGGTGATTTTCAAGAATACCGTCTTTGCCGAAATTATTGAGGCACTCTCCCCTGTTTTTCTTGGGAACAACGTCCTAAGGGGTAAATCTCTCTTCGCCGATAAGCTCGGCTTTGAGGTTGCAAGCCACGTCTTTAACCTGTACGACGACCCCCTTCAAAAGGGTGGAATTGGCAGTATTCCCTTTGATGATGAAGGAACGGTAACGCGGAAGAAAGCAGTTATAGAGAGGGGAGTTCTGAAAAACTTCCTCCTTGACATTTACTCGGCGAGAAAACTTGGCATGGAACCAACCGGAAACGGAATTCGTTCTTCCCTTTCGTCTCTTCCTCAGTCTGGCATAACTAACCTCGTGGTTGAGAGTGGAGCTTTAGGACTTGAGGAGCTAATAAAGACACCAGAAGAGGTTCTCTTAGTAACGGATGCTATGGGAATACATACGATAAATCCTATATCCGGTGAGTTTTCCATAGGTATAAGCGGTATATACTACAGGGATGGAGAGAAGGTTCAGCCGGTTTCTGGGATGACTGTTGCAGGAAACCTTAAGGAGCTCCTCACAGGCATAACCGAGGTTGGAAGGGACCAGCGCTGGGTGGGCAGGGTTTCAAGTCCATCGGTTCTCGTTAAATCACTGACGGTAAGCGGGGTGTGATGAGAGAGAGAAGGAGAGAGAGGCTAAGGTCGCTTCTTATAAGAGAACTCTCTGATATTATACGGAGCGAAATAGACTTACCCGAGAACCTTTTTATAACGGTTCGTGACGTGCACCTTTCAAAGGACGGGAGTAAGGCCACAGTATTCATTTCCGCCCTCAAGAAAGAAGACGCCTTAACGGCAGTTGAAACCTTGAACAGAGCTGCAGGTTACATACATCACCTTTTAGGTAAGCGTCTAAAGATAAGGATTGTTCCAAGGCCTGAATTTGTCGTTTCGCCGGAGGAGTTACTGTGAAACTGTCAAGGAAAGAAATGGCGGAGCTCCTTAAAGGTATTGATGGAAAAATCCTGATAACGACCCACAAAAATCCTGATGGAGATGCGATAGGGAGCTCCCTTGGCTGGTTTAGCTTCCTAAAAAGCTTGGGGAAGGATGTAAGAGTAGTTTACAGGGATAGAATCCCCTACTTTTTTGACTTTTTGCCGGGGATTAACAAAGTAGAGGTTAAAGAGAAACTGGACGAACAGTACGATTGGGTGATAATAACTGACGTTTCAGAGCCGAAGCGTACAGGTTTTGAAAGTATCCCTGCAGAAAAATCCATAGTCATAGACCACCACATAACAGCTGAGCCCTTTACCAACTTTGCCATAGTTGAACCTAACATATCAAGTACGTGTGAGCTTTCCTACGAGCTCATGGTCCTAATAGACCCGGAAAAAATTACCTACGAAGTGGCTCTTCCGATTTATACCGGAATATTTACCGATACCGGTGGCTTTAGCTATAACAATACCTCTCCAAGGACCCACGAGGTAGCGGCGGAGCTCCTTAAAAAGGGGGTAGACCCTTACGTTGTTAGGTTTAACCTGTTTGAGAGAAATAGGATAAACCGCTTTAAACTCTTAGAGCTTGTTCTAAAAACTCTTGAGTTTGCTCTTGATGGAAAAGTGGCTCACATCACGGTTTACAGAAAATTCCTTGAAGAAACAGAAGCTTTTCTTGAAGAAACAGAAGGTTTCATCAACTATCCCCGCTCAATAGCAGGCGTTGAAGTTGCTATCTTTTTCAAAGAAATTGAAAAGGAGAGCTGGAAAGTTTCGCTTAGGTCAAAAGGAAAGATTAACGTAGCTGAGATAGCTAAAAAACTTGGTGGCGGTGGCCATAAGATGGCTGCCGGTTACGAGACAAAAGGAAGTCTTGAAGAGGTAAAGAAAAATCTCTTTAAGGAGCTTGAACTGGCATTTGAATCCTTAGATTTTGAAGAATTAGAGATGCTTTCGTAGTCTGATAAAATTTTTTTACCCTAAACTTGCAAGGAGGAAGAATGGATTTTCACGTTAAGGACCTCTCATTGGCAGAACAGGGGAAGAATAGGATAGAGTGGGCGGAAATTGATATGCCCGTACTTAGAAAGGAAATAAGGGAGAGGTTTATAAAAGAGAAACCCCTTAAGGGGATTCGCATAGCTGCTTGTCTCCACGTTACAACAGAAACGGCAAACCTCATGAGGACCCTGAAAGAGGGAGGAGCAGAAGTTTACCTGTGTGCCTCTAATCCCCTTTCAACGCAGGATGACGTGGCGGCTGCCCTTGTTAAGTACTACGATATTCCGGTCTTTGCCATAAAAGGAGAAGACGAGGATACCTACTACAGCCACATAAGGGAGCTTCTTAAGAGAAAGCCCCACATAACGATGGACGACGGCGCTGACCTCATTTCAACCCTTCACAAGGAGTATCCAGAGCTTACAAGTGAAGTTATCGGTGGAACGGAAGAAACGACTACCGGCGTTATCAGGCTTAAGGCAATGGCAAAGGATGGAGCCCTTAAGTATCCCGTTATAGCGGTAAATGAGGCTCTCACAAAGCACCTCTTTGACAACAGGTACGGAACTGGTCAGTCAACTATAGACGGAATCTTAAGAGCTACCAACAGGCTTATTTCCGGTTCTGTCTTTGTCGTTGCCGGCTATGGCTGGTGCGGTAAGGGCGTTGCAATGAGAGCCCGGGGAATGGGGGCAGAGGTTATAGTAACTGAAGTTGACCCGATAAAGGCCCTTGAAGCGAGAATGGACGGCTTTAGAGTTATGCCAATGATAGAGGCCGCTAAGGTTGGAGATATCTTCTGTACAGTTACGGGGAACATAAACGTCATAAGGGAAGAGCATTTCAGAGTAATGAAAGACGGTGCGATTATCTCCAACTCTGGACACTTTAACGTTGAGATAGATATCCCTGCCCTTGAAAGGATGGCCGTTAAAAAGAGGAAGGTAAGGGAGTTTGTGGAGGAGTACACCCTACAGGACGGAAGGAGAATTTACCTCCTTGCAGAGGGTAGGCTCGTTAACCTTTCTGCGGCGGAAGGACACCCAGCCTCTGTTATGGATATGAGCTTTGCAAATCAGGCTCTCTCTGCAGAATACATCGTTAAAGAGGGTAAGAACCTTAAGCCAGACGTTTACGTTGTTCCCGGCCATATAGATAGGCGGGTTGCAGAGCTTAAGCTAAAGGCTATGGGTATCGCTATAGATGAGCTTACTCCCGAGCAGGTTGAATACCTGAACTCATGGGAGATGGGGACTTAGGGTGGCAATGCTAAACTGCGATAGGGAGCTCTTAAATAGTATTGACTTTGAAAAGGGGAAAGGGTTAGTTCCGGTAGTTGTTCAGGACGAAAAGAGCGGTAGCGTTTTAATGGTTGCCTACGCAAACAGGGAAGCTCTTGAAAAAACCATAGAAACCGGCTACGCCCATTATTACTCCCGCTCAAGACAGAAAATATGGAAGAAAGGGGAAACTTCGGGGAACGTTCAGAAGGTAAAGAGAATTCTCCTTGACTGTGATTCTGATACGCTCCTCTACGTTGTTGAGCAGGAGGGAGTTGCCTGTCATACTGGGGAGTACTCCTGCTTTTTTAGAACCCTTGCGGAGAGAGAGGATGAATGATTTTGGCACAGTTATTTCAGAACTCTACAGGATAGTGAAGGAAAGGAAAGAGAAGCTTCCGGAAGGTTCATATACAGCTAAGCTTTTTAAGAAGGGAGAGGACAAGATTCTCCAGAAAGTTGGTGAAGAAGCAGTAGAAGTTATTTTAGCCTTTAAATCAAAGGATAAGGAGCACGCAATTTATGAGACAGCTGACTTACTTTACCACCTAACAGTTGCTCTGGTAAACTCTGGTATAACGTGGGAAGAAGTAGGAGAAGAACTTAAAAAACGAATGAAGTAGGGGAAGATGAAGGCGGGAAAGCTTGAAGAGTTCATTTCTGCAGAAGAGGCAGGGAGGCTTTTCCAGAAGTTCTTCATGCCTTTGGGAGCCTCCACAATGCTCTGGGACGAGGAAGGAAACCTCGTTTTTTCCGATTTTATGGCTCCGAAAGCTGAGGAGTATGAGTCTGAACTTAAGGAGTGGCTTGAAAGGGCAAAAAGGGAGAAGAGACCTTTCATCTGCAGGTGTTACACTGGTAGCTTGAACTGCGTTATTCCCCTCATCTACCGGGAAGAGGAGGAGGAGTACTTCTTAGGGATAGCAAGTGGCTGTCAGGGGATGAAGCTCGTTACCAACAAGGTAATAGAGAAGATAGACCACTCCCAGATGCTCTTTCAGGCCAACCTCTTCCTTAATGCTTTTCAGAGAAGAGTTACTATAAGGCGGAAAAAGAGGTTTAGAAGTGACTACTTCCTCATTCTAAACAGAATAGAAGAGCTAACCGCTGAGCATGTTGTGAAAAGGTACCCTCGTTATAGGAACTTGGGACTAAGGACAATCTTTGAGGCTTTCAACGATTTGGCCGATTCCATAAACTTTTTAACCACCCTCGTAGTTCCAAGTAAGATAAAGTACTACGCTTTTAGGGACCCTCTGACGGACACTTACAATAGACACTTCTTAAACGAGCAGCTCAAGCTTCTGAGAAAACATAGGGAGATGTTCCCCGTAGGAATTCTCTTTGCCGATATAGACGACCTCAAGCTCATAAACGATACCCTCGGCCATAAAGAGGGAGACCGTTACATTGTTAGAATGGTTGAAGTCCTCAAAGCTTCGTTAAGAGGAGGAGATAGGATATTTAGGGTTGGAGGAGACGAGTTTATTGTCTTGATTCCAAGGGCGAATGAAGAAGTCATGGAAAAGATCGTTAAGAGAATAAGGAACAACTTAGGCTACGTTAATGAACAGGAGGGGCTAACGCCCCCCTTAAGTGTTTCCTTGGGCTATTCTTTGTGGAACTCGCCGGAGGAGTCTTTTACCGAAGCCCTTGATAAAGCAGATAAGGCTATGTACGAAGAGAAGAGGAAAAGTGGATAGGTTTATCTGCAGAGCATTGGACCCAGTGGTTTCCCTGCAAGAAGGTGAAAGTGAATGTGGTATACCTCCTGTCCACCATCCCTGTTGCAGTTGATTAGTATACGGTAGCCATTTTCTGCAAAGCCCATGTCTTGGGCTATCTTCTTTGCAACGAGGAAGATGTGTCCAACCACCTCGGCGTGTTTCTCCTCAAGGTCGTTGACTGTAGGTATGTGCTCCTTTGGAACTATTAGGATGTGAACAGGGGCCTGAGGGTTGATGTCGTGGAAGGCTATGACCTTTTCATCCTCGTAAACTACCTTCGCAGGGAGCTCCCCGTTAATAATCTCGCAGAAGACGCACATCATCTCCCCCTTACGGCAAAGTTTCTGTAAAGTTTAGCAAAATCTGCGGAAGCTACGGCAGCTATCTCATATCCTGTTATGTAAAAGTAGTGGTTGTTAACGGCAAGGGAGGAGAAAGCAATATGCCTTCCGTTATACTCCATGAAACCTGTAAACCACTCGCATCTCCCTTCCGGGTAAGTGAGCTCCGAAAGAGTTCCCGTTTTTCCACCTATAACTATTCTCGGGTAGAACCTCCTTAGTCTCCTAAAGTGTCTCTTGTCGGACACCGTTCCCTGCTTGACGGTAAGGAGCATCATTTCTCTAATTGCTCTGGCTGTACCAACGGATACAACACGTCCGAAGAGCTCTTTCCTAAAGGTGTATAGCGGCCTTCCGTCTGTAGTGAGTACTTTTTCTATTAGCGTAGGTTTTACCATGATTCCTTCGTTCTCTATTACGGAGGCTATGAGGGCTTGGTGGAAGGGGCTCGTTCTCGTTTCTCCGAGTCCTGCTGCAGTCAGGGCTATGTCATAATCGTCAAGGGGTTCCCTAAGTATTCCCCACGGAAAACCGTAGTCCTTCCTGTTAAAACCGAACTTTCTGGCAAACTCTAAGAGTGTCTCTTTCCCAAGGAGTCTTCCCAAGTTACCAAAAAATGGATTGGCTGAAGTAGCAAAGGATTCAGCAAACCTCCGTTTAACCTTGTAGCGGCTGTTAAGCCAAACAGACGGGGAGCATGAGTCTCCCGTTCCACCGCAGACCATTTCGGTATTAGGGGTTGCTAATCCAGTTTCAAGGGCTGCTGCAGCAGTAACTATCTTGAAGGTTGAAGCTGCCGGGAAGGTTCTCTTAAAGGTAAGGTCTGGATAGTCTGTGCTTGAGACAGCGGCGAGGACTTTTCCGGTATCGGCATCTATTGCAACGTAAGCTCCGTACTTTACGCGAAAGCGTTTAAATTCCTTTTCTACAGCTTTTTGAAAAAGAGGGTCTACAGTGAAAATTACAGTTATATTTCTGTCCTTGTAAACGTATCTGTTATTCTCAAGAGTGGACTGTTTGAACAGAGAAAACTGTAATGAAAAGTCGGAAAGGAGTTTTTTTACAAACTCTTCTTGAGGATTCTCTTTCTTTTGGGGACGAGAACGTGAAAGTTGGCTTTTATTAATGGTCTGTTCAGCCCTTTCTGTAACCGTTTCTTTTCCGTCAGAGCTCTTTAAAAGAAATCCTCCTGCGAAAGCTAATAGGCCAGCAAATAGTAGAAACGTCCAAACCTTTTTCATTCTTACCTCCTGCAGGGCATATAATATATGCCGTTAGGAGGGGTTAAAATGGCTATAAAGAGATACCTTATAGAAACAGCCCTTAGAAAAAAAGACCGGCTCAAGCTTATTGAGGGGAATTACGCTACTTTAGAAGAGAGAGTGTGGGAAGTCTGGATTTCTGAACTGCCGGAAGAGTTTAGGCCAGACTCTACTGTTGCGGTTGACGGCAGCAGGAACAGAAAGTCTTTTGCTGGTTACGTCCTCTACGCCGTTGGAGCTGGGAGCGTCCTGTATAGGGATGGTCAGAGGGTTAAAGGAGGGGAAAGGTTTTTAGTGGACATAGACCTCCTTAAGCCTGAGGAGTACTCAGACGCAAGGATAAGGATACTTATGGGTATATTGGAGTTTAAGACGGCCCTCCTTAACTGTGACAGCGTCTCGTACATCCTCCTTGACGGTTCTATAGTCGGCGCAATGGTGAGGCCTTCGGTTTTTAATCAGGAGGTTCCTCCAGAGCTTAAAGCAAAAGTAGAGGAACTCTTTAAAGACTTTTTAGTTCCTAACTTTTCTCTTTCTTCAGAGTTCCCGATTGATTCAGCAAGGTACTACGGCGAGCTCAAAAAGTTTGCCTCTGGCAGAGAATTTGCTGTTGTTGCAGGTTACTTGGAGTACTTAGAGTACCTTTATTCCCTCTACCTCTTGCTTAAAAAGGGGGTAGATAAAATCATTTCTGTGTCTAAACACTCCGATTCCCGAAATTATTCCTTTGACCCGCTCCTTCCTGACGTTGCAGTCCTTAATTCCCTTGACCTTCCTCCGGGTTACACGAAGCCTATCAGGGTTTCTGTGACAAAGGAGAAAAAGTTTAAGTTTCCTGAAAAATTTGAAGAAAAGCTGAGGGGTTTTGAGTTTTACTCCTTTTTCTTCCGCCTTCCAAAGGGAAGCGTCCTTAAGGTTGAAACGGCTCTAAAACCGCAGGATGCTCTGTCTATACTTAGATACTATGCGGTTAGGGGGTATCCATACCCTTTAAGGGACGTCCACGAGCTCGTTAAGATAAAAAGCAGTGACGTTGAATTTACCGTTGAGCTTCTTAAGCACAGAGGGGTAACTGGGAGGGAGTCCCTTGGAGAGTAATGCTTTCTGCGGAAAAGTAGCCGAGGAGTACGATAGCTTTTTTGAAACGGAATTCGGTAAGAAGGTCTTTAGCTTTGAGAGAGAGCTCCTTCTTAAGGTTCTTGAGGATAAGAGGGATAAAGAAATTCTTGAAGTAGGATGTGGTACCGGTATTTGGATAAAAACCTTAGTGGAGGAAGGGTTTAAAGAGCCAATAGGAATTGACATCTCTGAGGATATGTTAAGAGTTGCAAGGAGAAAAGGCCTTAAAAAGCTAGTTAGGGGCGACGCCCACCACCTTCCTTTTAAGAAAAATAGCGTAGATGTTGTCCTCTTTATAACGAGCCTTGAGTTTATCGGTGATGGGAGGAAGGCCTTTGTTGAGGCCGTAAAAGTGGCAAAGGAAGCTGTTGTCGTGGGTTTCCTTAATAAGTATTCCCTCCTTTCCGCCTACCGCTATTTTAAGTCCCTGCTAAAAGCAACAGCCTACAGGAAGGCTAACTTTCTCTCCCTTGACGAAATAAAAAGCTTTGCGCGTTTTGCAAGGGAGATAACTGACAAAATTGTCACCTTTGACACCTTTTACACGACTCTTAATTTATGTGTGGATGGATTCTTAAGCGATAGGATAGAGAGGAAACTCGGTTTTAACTTGCCAATTGGAGGATTTGGGGTCGTCCGTTTTAGGGTCAAGGAGAGGGATGGAGCTGGTAAGAGAGGTTACAGTAGAAGAGGCCTTAAGTAAGGGCTTTAAGCTGGTAGATGTAAGAACGAAGGAAGAGTTTGAGGAGTTTCACATTCCGGGAGCTGTGAGCGTCCCCCTCTTTAGTAAGGAAGAGCGTGAGGAAGTTTCTAAGGTTTACTACGAGAAGGGAGAGAAGGAGGCAAGACTTTTTGCCCTGAAGCTGATTGGCCCAAAGCTCCACGCCATAGTGAGCAGAATCCGAGAAATCAGGGAAAGGGAAGGTCAGGTTGCCGTCTACTGCTGGCGGGGAGGAATGAGGAGCTTGGCCGTCGCTACTATATGCAACCTGACAGGCGTTCACGTTTTTAGGCTTAGAGGGGGGTATAGGGCCTTTAGGCAGTTTATCCTGAAGAGGATAGAGGAGATATCGGAAAATCTTAAAGTAGTAGTTCTCTACGGCCCTACTGGAGCCGGGAAGACGAGAATCCTGAGGGAGCTAAAAGAGGAAGGTTACCCTGTAGTAGACCTTGAAGGGCTTGCCGGTCACAGAGGGTCTGTTTTTGGCGGAATAGGCTTAAAACAGCCTTCACAGAAAATGTTTGACGCCTACCTTTGGCAGGAGCTTGAAAGGTTAAAAGGTGCTCCTTACGTCCTCGTTGAAGGGGAGAGTAAAAAGATAGGAAAACTCTTCATCCCGGACGCTTTTTGGAGAGCTATGGAGAGGGGAAGAAAACTCCTTCTTACCCTTCCCCTTGAGGAAAGGGTAAAAGTGTCCTTAGAGGACTACGGCGTCGGAGACTTTCCACCTTCTGTTTACCTGCAGGCCTTAAGTAGAATAAGGAAGATACTTGGTGAGGAGAAGTACAGCCACATCAAGAGCCTCATAGAGACTGAAGACTATAAAGAAGCCGTAAAGGAGCTTATGGTCAACTACTACGATAAGCTCTACAGCCGTTCAACCCCTGAAACCGAGTACACGGTAGAGGCAAGAACCCTACAGGATGCTAAGGAGAAGTTAAAGGAGCTCTTAAGCTCACTCTGAATGAACCCACCTCTTGGGTCTGTAAGCGCAAGTTCTCATAAAGGCTCTTGGGTAACGTTTCTTAATTTCTCTTAAAACCTTTTTAGCCTCTTCTCTCTCTTTAAAGAAGCCTACTCTTAAGGTATAGGCGTTTCCTATTTTTTCTACCCTGACGTAAGGGAATGCTTTTAGTTCCTCTGAAACCTTTAAGAGCCATGACGGTTTCCTATCGCTTGCGACCTGTATGCAGATGTAATCCTCACTTTCTGAAAGCTGGGGCTTTTCCATTTCCTCTTCTTTCTCTATGGTTTCTTTTTCTTCTTTTTCCTCATTTACCTCTTGTTTCTGCTCTTTTAAGGGTGGAGCTTGTAACGTTTCCTTTGTGGACACAAGGGTTTGCTCTTTTTGCTCCTCTTTAGCTACTGTCTCTTTGGGTGCTGACTCGCTTGGGTTAACGGGGTTAAAGTAGGGTGGAACTTTTCCCATCGTGTTTATGTTGTTCCACTCAACCTTAGAGACAACCAAATCTTCCGGAAGGCCCTCTATCGTGTCCGGAATCTCTTCCGTTTCTGTTTGTTCTGTTTGACTTTCAGAAGTACTTTGGGAGACTTCTTTTTGATTGACTTCTGCTACCTCTAAGGGTTTACCGACGGGTCTAAGGGGAAGCACAAATAGCTTAAAAAAGACTGCGACTATGAGGAGTCCGAGGGCTACAGCTAAGGTGTAGGACAGAAGTCTCAGTTTCTTCTTCCGCTCTTCTTCTATGAAGGAAAGGAGGAGTTCCCTCGTCCTCTCTTCTTTTGTATAGTTCATAAACTCCTTCTCTGAAGGGACGAGCCTTTTCCAGTTGCACTCTCTAAGGAGCATTTTGATAGCTTCGTTTTGACTTTTTGAGAGCTCCCTAAAGTAGCATACTGTTTCGCCGTTTCCGTAGCTACAGACGAGCTTTAGACCTTTTATTTCAAGCTGGTTCTGTCCGTCAAAGGGAACTGTTAAAGTTACCCTTTTTGACTTTCCTTCTACTAAGGCCGGTATTCTTCCTTCCAGAATTACACCCTCAATCCCCAGCTCCCTTACCCTATACTGTCCGTCGTCAACCCTTATGTAAGCGTTAATTCGCGTTCCTTGAAATCTTTCCTCCCCCATTTCTTTCTCCGGAGTTTGCAGTTAGAAGCTATGGGAGAAATAAATTAATTCGTAGGATAGGAAATTATACAAAACAAGGAGGGAAAAATGCCTACGCTTGAAGCTGAGTACTACGTACCGCTGGAGGGTAATAAGGTAAAGTGTGTACTCTGTCCAAGGGAGTGTACTATACCGGATGGAGGGCAAGGGTTCTGTCTTGTGAGGAAGAACAGGGGAGGTATTCTCTACACCGTAGTTTATGGAGAAGTAACCTCGGCGGCCTACGACCCGATAGAGAAGAAACCCCTCTACCACTTTTATCCCGGCTCTGTCATTTTCTCCATAGGAACTAACGGCTGTAACCTTGACTGTAAATCCTGCCAGAACTGGGAAATCTCAAGGCAGGAAACTCAGCGCCAGTTCTTCCCACCGGAAGCGGCTGTAACTTACGCAAGACGCTACGGTTCCATAGGTATAGCCTACACCTATAACGACCCGATTATCTGGTTTGAGTACGTGAAAGATACGGCTAAGAAGGTAAAGGAAGCTGGACTTGTCAACGTGATGGTGACTAACGGTAACATTAACATTAATGCCTTAAGGGAGCTCCTTCCCCTCATAGATGCCTTTAACGTTGACCTTAAAGGAATGGACAGTGACTACTACCTTAAGTTTTCCTCTTTCCCAAGCCCAAACGTCTGGAAGGTGTGTGAGGAGATAAGGAAGGCCGGAAAACACTTAGAACTTACAAAACTCATTGTTCCCGATTTTGATGAGTTTACACCTGAGTATTTTGAACGTTTTGGAAGGTGGGTCGCAGAAAACCTCGGCAAAGACGTTCCGGTTCACTACTCAAGGTTCTTCCCGGCCTATAAGCTACTTTCCACCCCTCCCACGCCGGTTGAGGTTTTAGACTTAGCCTATGACGTTACAAAGGAGTACCTATACTACATTTACGTTGGTAATGTAGTAGACCCTAAGAGGGAATCTACCTACTGTCCTTTCTGCGGGGAGCTCTTGGTGAGGCGGGAAGGCTACGACGTGAGGGTTCTCTTTACTTCTGACGGTAAGTGTCCTAACTGCGGGAGAGCTGTGGACTTTGTCTTCTGAAATGTTAAACTTCCTTCCCATGGAGAACTTACTTGTACCCATAGGTGGCGGGAATGAGATAGGTGCTAGTGCCTACCTCTACTTGGTTGGCGGGAAGAGGATCTTAGTAGATTCTGGGATTCGCTTTAACCCGGAGGACCCTTACCCGGACTTCTCTCTCCTTAAGAGCCTCTCTCCTGAGCTTGACGCGATAGTTATTACCCACGCCCACGTTGACCACTGCGGCAGCGTTCACCTTCTCTCTTCCCTCTACCCAGAAACTCCCATATACACGACTCACGAGACGGCTCAGCTCCTCTCCCTTATGGTTGAGGACGCGATAAAGGTGAGGTACATAAGAAACAGGAACTCCCCAGATGAGTGGAGGGAGTATAGGCTCTTAGACGAAGCCCTTTCGCGTCTTGAGAGGAGGGACTTTTACGATAGGATTGTCCTCGGGGACGTGGAAATTGTTTTCTACCCTGCAGGTCACATCTTGGGAGCTGCTTCTGTGGGTATTTTCTACGGAGATTCCGGTTTTGTCTACCATACCGGCGATATATCTTTAACCCCGCAGCTTACTACTGGTGGAGCTGAGTTACCTTCAGAGAAGCCAACCCTTTTGGTTTCGGAGAGTACCTACTACTACTCAGATAGGAAGTTTAGCAGAGAAGAGGCTATTGAGGAGTTCTATTCCACAGTTAAAGAGACCGTAGAGAGGAAGGGAAAAATACTTATTCCCGTCTTTGCCCTTGGAAGAGCTCAGGAGATTATGCTCCTCCTCTCACAGGGGATGAGGGAAGGGAAAATACCGCCACTAACGGTTTACGTTGACGGGTTAGCAAAGGAAGTCTCCGTTATATACGAGAACCTCCTTGAGAGGGAGCTCTTTAACTTCTATGTTCAGCCAGCTCCAAGGTATGAGGGGCTTAGCTTTGAAGAAGCTTGCATGGAGAACCTGAGAGAAGCCGACTGTATAGTCTCAACCTCTGGAATGCTGATGGAGGGAACTCCTTCTTTTGTTTACGCTCAGCTTCTTTCTAAGCGGAGCTCCGCAGCGATAATTTTCAGCGGCTACATGGTTGAGGAAAGCTTTGGGTATAGGCTCCTTCACGATAGGAACGTTTTAAGGAGTTTCCGCTGCCGAATAGAAAGACACCACTTTTCGGCACATGCAGATAAAGGAGAAATTGAAACGATAGTGGAGAGGCTATCGCCAGAGAAGACTGTGTTTGTTCACGGCTACCCGAATAGCCTCAAACAACACGGACTAAACAGAGAGGTTATAAGGTTTTGAGGCTTTACTTAGGTTACCCTGAGTCTTTGAGCTCTTATGGAAGGTTTAAGCTGAAGGACCTGTTCCTTGAAGAGGTAAACGTTGACTACCTTAGCGTTCCCGTAGAGGTAAAGCGAAAGCTCCTTTCCCTTTTAGAGAACCTTGAACAAAAAGCCTACATCTTCATAGGGAACGTCATATACGACGCTATTGACATACTTGAATTTGCTCTTTTCTCCTGCGAGCCAAGGAGTGTAAAAGAACTCGTCCTTCCGGGATACCTCTACGGTAAACCTACCTTCCTAATAAGGAACCTTTTTGAGAAGACCTTTGCGAGTAAAGTTTCAATTTACTACGACTTTAACCTCTTTCCGCCAGAGACCCTTGTTCTTAACGTTGGCTACACGAAGAGCTCTTTCTCCTTAGGGGGGATTTTCCTCTCCGTTATCCCTGTAGGCGAGTTTCACATGGTTGACCTCTTAGGGAACTACCTCTTTAACAGATTTATCTTAGAGAAAGGAATATCAAACACGGAACTCCGTAAAAAGGGCTTGAGGGGGGAGCTCCTTGACCGCTTTAGAAGCTTTGCAGGTAAGATACTCTTTAAGGGCTTAAAGAGGGTAGAGCTCCAAGAGTACGGTTATAGCAGGGAGGTAAGTCCTAAGGAAGTTGATTTAGTCCTTTCGCCACTTACAGGCTCATCAAACTATGGGGATTTTGTAGAAAGGGCTGTAGATTTAGCCTCTGCCCTCGTTCTATCCCTTTACCAGTTTGAGGAGATTCTTAGGGAGAGGCCAAAAGTTAAGGAAGTTGCCGTTATCGGTAGGTTAAAGTTTCCCTTTATCAAAGTCCTTCAGAGGATATTTCCAGTTCCTGTAAGGGAGGTTAGTGAGGAAGAACTCCTTTCCCGTTCTCCTCTTAACAGAAACTTTAAGGTGCACCTTAGGAGAGTAGATTTTCCTTCCTACAGAGAACTTTTTGGCTGCGAAACGGAAGCTTTTGGCGTTAGCGAGGTTTCAATTAAAGACTTGAGGTACTTCTTTAACAAGAGGGACCTTAGGGGAGTCAAGCTTATAGAGGAGCTTACAGGGAGGGATTTGAGTAGGAAGGAGCTTGAGAGTTTTGTTTACGAGCTCCTATACATAATGAAGAGGAGTTCTTTTCGCACCAAAGAGGAGATTGCCTACCTTAACCACGCTATCGTAGCCCTTTCAAGGCTCTCAATACCTGAAGAACTTTTTGATAAAGTTCTTGAGGAGATGGCACAGAAGGCCTTTAACTGGCTCCTCCCTTTAAAGACAAAACTTAACATCCTCTATTTTTGTTACAGGTTTGCAGATAAAATAGGGGATACCGACCTTAAGGTGTTTCCGCCTCTTCTACTTAGCTACATAAGGGACAAGAAGCTCTCTGAAGGAGAGAGAAACTTTGTTAGAACTGCTGCCCAGTCAATCTACGCCGTTGAACCTAACCTTTATCAGGGTAAAGGCGAGGAGAGAAGTAGAGATTACGGCCGTTACTGTGAAGGAGACAAGGAGAAGGAGTGAGAGCTTGTCTTTAAACAGCATATATGTAGTTGAGAATAAAACACCCCCTGCTGGAAAGAGGGACAGAAAGCGCCGCTTTTCTTTTCCAAAGATGGCGAAGACCACTATGGAGAGTATGTCAAGTACAAGGCACCTAACGGTAAGAACCTTTAACTGGTAATTCTCTGGTACTGAAACGCTTGAGAGAGGTAAAAGAAACGTAAGCGTCAGGAAGAAGATGAAAATAGTTATCTGTAAGAGGTATTCATCAATTAGTTTGGTAAGCTTCTTCATTATTAAAGGCCACAAAGGGTTTGTTTTCCTCTTGAACTTCCTCAAGCTCAACTATCTCGTAAACTTTCTCCTGATATATTCTCCTAACAAGAGCAGCGTTAAGGGCGTGGCCGGTCCTGTAAGCTGTTACTTTTGCAAGGAGCGGATATCCCAAGATGTAAAGGTCGCCAACGAGGTCAAGGGTTTTGTGAGCTACAAACTCGTTTTCCATCCTGAGGCCTGACTCGTTGAGGATGCCGTACTTGTCAATTACTATAGCATTTTCTAAGCTTCCTCCCTTTGCAAGTCCAGCTGCCCTTAAGGCTTCTACTTCATGGTAAAAGCAGAAAGTTCTTGCTTTTGAAATTTCCTTGAAGTTCTCAAGGTTGTGAACGTATACGAGCCTCTGATACCTAATCTTTTTGTAGGTGTGGTCAAAAGATATGGTGTTGTCAATGACGAGCTGGTCAGCAGGCTCTGCCTTTATCCTCTTGTTGTCGTGCTCAACGATTATCTCCTTTTTTAGCTTTAGGTATTTTCTCTTCCTATGGGGAAGGTCCTTTACGCCTGTTTCTTCAAAGAGGTAGACGTAAGGGGCAGAGCTCCCGTCAAGTATCGGAAGTTCCTCAGAGTCAAGGTAGACGAACAGGTTGTCTATTCCAAAGGCTGAGAGGGCTGCCATAAGGTGCTCTACTGTCTGAACCGCAATCTCTCCGTTGGATAAGTTTGTAGCGTAAAAGAGCTTAGATAGGTACTCGGGAGAGGCTTTTATGGAGGGTGCTCCCTTTAGGTCGGTCCTTACGAAAACTATCCCTGTATCGGCAGGTGCGGGGACTAAGCGAACGTTTACTTTTTTCCCCGTATGGAGGCCTATTCCGCTAAAGGAAACTTCTTTTTTGAGTGTGCGCTGATAGACCTGCATTTGCTTCTCCCAACAGTCCTTTTACGGCTGGAATTATAGTTTAGGAATTTGAAAATTTTCTAAACATCAGCCTTTTCCTTTTGCAAAGTTGCACAAATACCGCACACCTTGCATCCGGGAAAACACGTTGGCGTTGATTTTCTCTCCAAGGCCATCCTGTATTCTCTCCAGAGGTATTTCCTGTTTATTCCGCTTTCCACAATTTCCCACGGGAAGAGCTCTTCCTCGTCCCTTTCACGGGTGTAGAGGCTCTCTATGTCAAGTCCCTGTTCTTTTAAGGCTTTGCGGAAGTTTTTGCCCTCAACTGCCGAACTTACTGCGGCAACTCCCACTCTGGGGTCTCCTCTTGAAACGACGGACTGAAGAACGTAGCTTTTGGAGCTCTCCCGTGAAAGCTTCACTCCGGGGATTTTCCTGAGGAGTTTGGAAAGGAAACGGAACTTTTTTTCTACCTGCGACTTTGAGTTTTGACCGTACCACTGGAAGGGAGTAAAGGGTTTTGCAACTACAGGGTTAACGCTCAAAATGACCTCTCCGGCTTTTCCCCTTTCTCTCCAGAACTCCATTGCCAGTTCTCTGAACTTCTTTGCCATTAGGGCAATACCCTCAATGTCCTCGTCGGTTTCTCCCGGCAAACCGATGAGAAAGTACAGCTTAATATTCTCTGCACCGTGTTCAAAGGCTTTTCTGGCGAAGGAAAAGTACCTTTCATCAGGAACCTTCTTGTTTATGGCGAACCTGAGTTCCTCAGTTCCGGCTTCAGGGGCAAGGGTTACCGTTTTTTGGCCGGACTCTTCAACGATTTTGAAGATGTACTCCGAGGTTGAAGAGGCTTTCATA
The DNA here is from genome assembly GCF_004339575.1 of Phorcysia thermohydrogeniphila. NCBI lineage: Bacteria > Pseudomonadati > Aquificota > Aquificia > Desulfurobacteriales > Desulfurobacteriaceae > Phorcysia > Phorcysia thermohydrogeniphila. The sequence continues at coordinate 466,047 of NZ_SMFV01000001.1, read as the reverse complement.
GAGGAAAAAGAAGCTTTAACGCCGTACTTTTTGAGTATTTGGTAGAGCTCTCCCATCCGGGAGTAATCTGTCACGCCAGCCCCTATGAGTCCTACCCTATCGGTATACTTTGAAGCTAGCTCTATTTCTTTTTCAATGACTTCTATACTCTTTTCTCTGTAAGGTAATCCCATATAGGAAGCGATGCAGAAACGGCACTTCTCTATGCATCCCCTGTTTAACTCTATGAGGAGCATGTCCTTAAAGGCCGTATCCCCTGAGATGAAGCAGGAGTGGGAGAAAGTAAGGGAAAAGAGAGGAGACCTGAAGATTTTTTTCTTCTCTCCCTCTATTCTTTTGACCCTTTCTCCTTCATACTCAAAGAGGTAATCCTGACAGAAGATAACGTTATCAAACTCCCGGAGGATTTTGGGATTTCTCGTATCTTTTAGCTTTGAGAAGACTTCTTCTATACGGCCTTCAGCTTCTCCTAAGTATATTGCGTCAAAGATTGGCATAAAGGGCGTTGGGTTGTAGAAGAGGCCTATGCCTCCTCCAAAGATGATTGGAGCTCCTTCTTCCCTTTCCTCCCTCAAAGGGGGAATGCCTGCTTTACTTAAGATTTTTGCCAAGGAGAATATGTGTTCCTCGTAGGTTATAGAAACGGCGATAACGTCAAAGTCTTTAAGCTCCCAACCGAGGAAGTAGGAAACTTCTGAGTCCTCAAAGTAGAGGTCGCAAGAGACGCCCTCTATTCCGTTCAGTATGGAGTATATCCTATGAACGGCAAGACTTGAGAGGCCTGCCCTCTCTTCGCCGGGGTAGATTAAGCAGACTTTAAGGTCGTCTTTTCTTAAGTTTAGGTGGCAACACTCTTCTATGAAAAGGAGCTCTGACATTCTACAGGTCTGCCCACCTTAAGGTTATTGCGTCAACTGGGCAGTTCTCAACGCAGATGGCACAGCCGTTACACTTTTCTGGATACATGACAACGGCCTTATCCTCACCCATTATGAATACGCCTGAGGGGCAGACCTCAACGCAGATTTCACAGCCCATACACGTTTCTTGGTCAATATTGGGTATTACCTTCAATAACCCATCCTCATCTTAAATGCTTTAACTGTGTTGTAAAGGAGCATCGTTATCGTCATTGGGCCGACTCCGCCGGGTACAGGCGTTATGGCTGAAGCTTTTTCCTTAACCCTTTCAAAATCTACGTCACCAACTATTTTACCGTTTACCCTGCTGATGCCGATGTCTATGACGACAGCTCCCTCTTTCACCATGTCCGCCTTTATGAGGTGGGGAACGCCTGTTGCCACACAGAGTATATCTGCGTTTCTCGTGTAGTGGGCAAGGTCGTCTGTATAAACGTGGCAGACAGAGACGGTCGCGTTTGCGTTAAGGAGCATGTTGGCAAGGGGTTTCCCTACAATGTTGCTGTGGCCTACCATAACGGCGTTTTTGCCCTGTAACTCTATTCCGTACTCTTCAAAGAACTTCATAACACCTGCCGGAGTGCACGGCATGAGTCCTTCATCGTAGAGGCCAAGTAAGCACTTACCGGCATTAACGGGATGGAAACCGTCAACGTCTTTTTCCGGTGAGATGTAGTTTATTACTTCCCTGCAGGAGAGGTGCTCTGGGAGTGGAAGCTGAACTATTATGCCGTCAACTGTATCGTCCTCGTTGAGCTCCCTTACTACTTGGTTAAGCTCTTCCTGAAGTGTGTTAGCGGGGAGCCTTCTCTCTATGGAGCGGATGCCCACTTCCCCACACGCCTTTATCTTGTTCCTAACGTATATTTCACTTGCCGGGTCGTTCCCTACTAAGACAACTGCCAAGGCTGGAGGCCTTCCTGCCTTTTCCTTTAGCTCCTTAACTTCTTCCTTTAGCTTACCCCTTATCTTCTTAGAGAGCTCCTTCCCGTCTAATATAACTGCCATCCTCTCTCCTTTCGTAAACCTCGTAGATTCTCTCGTAGTTTACCACTTTATTGCTGTCATCTACTTCAAAAATAACGCCACAGAACTGGATAAGAGAAGGCTTTTCTGGAACTTTAAACCTGACAGGAAGCTGTCTTAAAAAGCGGTCAACTCCTTCTTCTTTTCCCATGCCTATAACTGTATCAACAGCGCCGCACATTCCAACATCTGTTATATACAGAGTTCCCTTTGGGAGTTTTCTTAGGTCTGCCGTTTGAACGTGGGTGTGGGTTCCACAAACTACCGTTGCTCTACCGTCAACGTAAAGGCCAAAAGCCTGCTTTTCAGACGACGCTTCCGCGTGAAAGTCAACGATTACAATGTCGGCAGGATTTTCTTCGTAAATCTGGTCAAACTTCCTGAATGGGTTGTCAAGACACTCCATAAATACCCTTCCCATGAGGTTCACTATTAGAACCTTCTTTCCACAGACCTCAAGAAGAGTAAAACCTTTTCCGGGAATACCTTCTGGGTAGTTAGCTGGCCTTAGGATTGGGTATTTGTCTATGAACTGGTAAATCTCTTTCTTGTCAAAGGTGTGGTTGCCGCCGGTTATTACGTCAACTCCGTAGGAGAGGAGGTTTTTAGTGATTTTCTCCGTCAGCCCAAACCCACCTGCCGCGTTCTCACCGTTGGCTATACAGAGGTCAATCCTTTTTCTGTTTTCCTCAAGCCAGCTATGGACAGCTTTCCTTCCCGGTCTTCCTACAATATCGCCTATGAAAGCTATCCGCACGTTTCCTCCAGTGCTTTCACGAGCTCCTCAACTTGGAGCCTTAAATGTAACATATCCTTGGTGTTACAGATAAGGTAGTCTGTCTTTCTGAGCTTTTCTGAGTAGGGGAGCTGGAACTTATCCCTTCTTATAGCTTCTTTTAAGCCGAACCTCTTGGCGGCACGGAGTAACCTCTGTCCCCTGTAGGCAAAGACTGTTACTATTTTGTCAAAATGCTTTTCCCACCTATACTCAAAAAGAACAGCAGCTTCTAAAAAGGCCAAGTCTTCCTTGTAGAGTTCCCTTATGGCTCCAATTTCTCTGAGTACCAAGGGATGTGTTATTGACGTTAAAAGGTTTAACTTTTCCCTACTTGAAAAGACGATTTCCCCGAGCTTTTTGGTATCTATCTCTCCGTCTTCTCTAAGAACCCCCTTTCCGAAGGCTTCTACTACTTTGTTGTAAGCTGGAAAACCTTTAAGCAGTAGTCTTTTAGCGATGAAGTCAGCGTTAAAGACGTGATATCCCATAGCCCTTAAAAAGTTAGAGACCGTTGACTTGCCAGCTCCTATGTTACCCGTTATCCCCACCAGCAAGGAAGTTCTCCTTCTTCTCAATAAAGCTCTCAAATACTGGAACTACCATAACGGCTACGGGAACGGCGATAACGATTCCCAAGAAGCCACCCAAGTACCCGCCAATGAAGATAGATAGCAGCACGAGTAGCGGGTTAACGCCCGTGGTTCGGCTCATGACTATTGGGTAGATGAGGTTCTCTATGCCGACCTCTGTGAGGAATACTATTAATACGCCTATTACGTAGGCAAGGTCTCCGTTGTCAAGGATAGCAAGAAGAACGGAGGGGATTAAGCCGGAGAAGAATCCAACGTAAGGAATCATGTTTAGGATACCAGCTACAAAGCCTATGAGCAGGGCGTACTTAATTCCGACGAAGTAGAGACCGACTGCTATGTAGATTCCTACAAAAGTTGCTACAAGCATCTGTCCTATAAGGTAACTTGAGAGAGCCCCGTGGACTTTGTCTATTAGGACTCGGAGTTCTTCTCTAATGGAGGTGGGGGCTACGAGGAGGTAAGTTTCCTTTATCTTCTTAGCGTTTACGAGGAGGTAGTAGGTGATGAGTGGAACTAATACAAGGTTAATCAGGACGCTTATGACTGAGAAAACGCCTGAGAATAGGCGCTGGACGATGTTGCCGACGGGGAGCTCCCCAAGCTGCAGATAGGCGCTCCTCACAATAGCCTGAAAGGTGGATGCGTCAAAGTTCATCTTCTTGAAGAAGTGTTCTCCGAGGAACTTGTAAATAAAGGCGTCAAGTTTTTTAACAAGCTGAGGAAGGAAGTTTATAAAGCTCTGAACCTGAGATATGACGGTAGGCAGGACAACGAAGAGGACAACTGCCAGTATTAGGAGTATGGAAAGGAGCGTTAGAATAGCGGCTACCCTTCTCCTGCACTCTGTAAGGCGGCAGTAGAGTTCAAAGAGGGGATAGGAAACGTAGGCAAGTGCGGAACCGAGAAAAAAGGGCATAACGGCCGGCTTCATAAAAAATAGGGACGCTATGAGTATCAGGAGAGTTACTAAAAAGTAAAGCTCACTGAGATATCTTCTCACTATTTAGCTCCCTGATTCCTCGGGCGCTGTAGCTAACAGCGGAGATAACTGTCAAGCAGGCAGTTATAGCGTAAGCTGTCATAATACAACTACTCAAACAAACCTTAAAATTCAAGTTAAGCAGCGTTAGAAAGATTGTAAAGAATTGCGAAAATGCAGTTAACTTTCCAACCAAAGTCGGCCTTATCTTGTTTATTTTCCCAAAGGCCGTTAAAAGCCATCCGCCAACTAAAATCAGAATGTCCCTGCTTATGACCAAAACGGTGAGCCATACAGGTATTATCCTGTCAACGTACGAAAGGAGTATGAAACCCGAATTTATGAGGGCTTTATCTGCAATAGGGTCTAAGATAACGCCAAGGGTTGTTACTTGATTTAACCTCCTTGCGAGGAAGCCGTCAAGGGCGTCGCTCACTGAGGCAACCAAGAAAACCGCAAGTGCCAGCTTGAAATTCCTGTAGAAAACGGCCATAATGAAAACTGGAACGAGGAAGGCTCTAAATAACGTTATCAGGTTCGGTAGATTTACCATTCTATTCCTCTCCGTAGGAGGCTGGATGAACGACCTTTACTTGAGAAAGTTAATCCTATCCTTCCTTGAAGAAGACTTAGGAATTATAGGAGATTTAACGTCGGGAGTTCTACCCGAAAAGCAGGCCGAGGCAGAACTCATTGCCGGCGAGGACTTTATACTCTGTGGAGCTCCAGTATTTGAGAAGGTCTTTACCCTCCTTGACGGTAGAGTTTCCTTTTCTTGGTTTTACGGTGAGGGAGCTCCTGTTAAAAAGGGAGACGTAATAGGAAAAGTTAGCGGTAGCATAAAAACCCTCCTTACTTGTGAGAGGACGGCCCTTAACCTCCTTCAGAAGCTTTCAGGCATAGCTACAGAGACCCGCCGTTACGTGGAAATCCTGAAAGGCTCAAGAGTTAAGCTTCTTGATACGAGGAAGACAACGCCGGGACTTAGGCTTTTGGAGAAGTACGCGACGAGAGTCGGGGGAGCTCTCAACCACCGTTTTGGTCTTTACGACGCTGTAATGGTGAAGGACAACCACATTAAAGCCTTTGGTGGCGTTCAGGAAGCTGTAAAGAGAGTTGCCCAAAGTATCCCTGTAACGACAAAGATTGAAGTAGAGGTGGAAAGCGACGAACAACTTACAGAGCTCCTTGAGGTAATAGACCTTGTGGACATCGTTATGCTTGATAACTGGGAGCTTAAAGGTGTTGAGGAAGCAGTAAAGAGACTGAAAGAGGCAAAACCCTCTGTTAAGGTGGAGCTCTCGGGAGGGATAACCTTAGAAAAGTTAAGGGTAATCAGGGAGCTCCCTGTAGACTACGTTTCAACGAGTAAAATAATAACAGCCGCAAAGTGGGTTGATGTCTCTTTGGAGGTAGTATGAACCTGCATCCCTTAAACGTTTTGGATGGCCTTGTCATAATCATCTTAGGCTGGAACTTCGTTAGAGGATTTAATAAAGGCTTTATAGAAGAGGTAGTTTCTGTTGTCGGTCTCGTCCTGAGTGCGGCAGCTGCCGTTTTTGTATCCCCCTTGGTTGTTAATGAAATCACCAAGTATGTTAACTACCCGATTCCCGTTTACTCCGTTGCTATCTTTATATTCTTTTCAACTTACGTCATTTTCAAGTTCCTTGCTTCCTTTATCAATAGTAAGTTTAACGGAGGTTTTGTTGGTTTTATGAACAACTTCCTCGGTGTAGTCTTTGGGGTTTTAAGGGGATACGTAATCGCCTCTTTGGTCGTTGCCTTTATCTCTTTTGTAGCTCCAGAAAGCTACCTCATAAAGAAGAGCTTCTTAGGAGGAATCACAGTACCCCTTATAGATAAGGTTCTCAGCTACGTTCCTGAAAACTTAAGGGGAGGCTTTGAAGAAAGGTGGATGGTAGCCCGTGGATACCTTTGGGAGAACATTAAAAAGTGGAAAGAAAAAGGGGGCGAGGACACTACACCCCCCTCTCAGCCATGAACTTGATTAGGTCTCCAAGCCTTGCAGCGTAACCCCACTCGTTATCGTACCAAGCGAGTATCTTAACGAGGTTTCCGTTTATAACGTCTGTGCACTTACCGTCAACTATTGAAGAGTGGGTGTCTCCCATAAAGTCAACAGAGACGAGCTCCTCTTCCGTGTAGGCAAGGATACCTTTGAGTTCCTTTTCGGAAGCTTCCTTTAGAGCCCCGTTTACCTCTTCTACAGTAACTTCCTTCTTGACAACGCACACAAAGTCAATGAGGGATACGTCAGGGGTTGGAACTCTTATGGAGATACCGTTGAACTTCCCTTTGAGCTCAGGGATGACAAGGCCTACCGCTTTTGCCGCTCCAGTTGTAGTTGGCACCATAGATAGGGCTGCAGCCCTTGCCCTCCTCAAGTCCTTATGGGGAGCGTCAAGAAGCCTCTGGTCTGCCGTGTAGGAGTGAACAGTTGTGAGGAAACCAGACTCTATACCGAAGTTTTCAAGGAGAACCTTAGCAACCGGAGCTAAGCAGTTTGTAGTACAGGATGCGTTGGAAACTATGAAATGCTTTTCAGGGTCGTAGCTTTCGTGGTTAACGCCAACGACAAAAGTTGCGTCGGGATTTTTAGCAGGAGCGGAAATTACAACTCTCTTTGCACCAGCTTTAAGGTGCTTTTCGGCCTTTTCCCTTTCTCTAAACTTTCCGGTTGACTCAAGGACAACGTCAACTCCGAGCTCTCCCCAAGGGAGTTTTTCGGGGTCTGGTTCAGAGTAAACTCTTATCTTTTTGCCGTTTATAACGAGGTATTCCCCGTCAACCGCAACTTCTGCGGGAAACTTTCCGTGAACAGAATCGTACTTTAAGAGGTGAGCAAGGGTTTTAGCGTCTGTAAGGTCGTTGATTGCTACGACCTCAATGTTTGGGTCGTTAAAGTAGATTCTGTGGAAACATCTTCCTATCCTTCCGTACCCGTTGATTGCTACCTTAACCATTAGAACCCTCCTTTTTTCTTTGTCGTGAAAATTATAGGATATATTTAATAGAAACTCCTTCCGTAGGAGAAAAAATGGCACTTGAAACAGTAACTAACACCGCAAAGACCAAAAAAGCAAAAGTTAGAGTTCCCAAAGAACTCATATACGAGATGAGGCACGGCTCTCCCATCTACTATAGGGACTACGACAAAGTTCTTTCAGGAGAGAAGTCTTTGGAGGAGGTGATGGGGAGTAGTGACCTTCATGCTTGGTTTTTATACGTACTAATGAAGTTCCTCATAAAGAGCCTTGACGAAAAGAAATATATAGTCTTAGTGGGAGAGCTTGGATATAGATTTTCAAAACGTAGCTGGTATAACCTTGACTTAGCGGTTTACAGGCGGGAAAAAATAGGAAAGTTGAAAGGAACGTTCACGGATGTTCCACCAGAGGTGGTGATAGAAATAGACACGAAGGCAGATCTTAGAAAGTTTGAGAACCCGCAGGACTACTTCCACAGGAAGACGCAGGATTTACTTGACTCTGGAGTGAAGAAGGTTATCTGGATTTTCACGAAGGACAGGAAAATCTGGGTCGCACAAAAAGCAAAACCTTGGCTGATTGTTGACTGGGACTATGAGTTTGAGGTTATAGAAGGGATAAGGTTGAACTTTGCGGAGCTCCTTAAAGGCGAAGGTTTTCAGGGAGAAGTCACCTCGTAAACAAAGTATATTTCAGACCTTTCCTTTTCGTTGTTCTTGTTTTTAACGACTACCTTAAAGGAATAAATCCCCTCTGGGGAAGTTGTTGCAGGAACTTTCCTTAAGAGGTAAGCTTCAACTTCATAGTTCCCCACGTTTTTGAATCTAAAACTTCCGCTTTCGCTTATCTCTTCACCGGTTTTTGTGCAGTCAACCATAGAACAAAGGTCTCCCTTTGTCGCAATCTGCATTATGTAAGAGGAAACCCCTTTACCAACTTCTAAAGCGTTTGTATACCTCTTTTCTGCTCCGCTTATTCCCGTCTCGCTCGTTATGAGGTATAAAAGAGCTCCCGTAAACGCAAGGGCTACCAGAGATACTACAACAACGGTCATTAGAACGAGACCTTTCCGAAACATACCTGTAGCTCCTTAATACCTTAGAAGGTTCATAGGTTTTACTGCGATTTTCACCACCCTCCATCTAAATTTAAGGGGGTCGTGTCCATCTTTTGTGTAGTAGTCCAAGTTCACTGGGAGGTTTAAAGTTACCCCGTCAACGTTGAAGCTCGTTCCGTACTTGAATCTAAAGTCCTTGTCTTCTTTCCCTTCCCTTAGAAGAAGGTAAACGTAGACCATCTTTAAATTGTTTCTCAGCTCTGTAGCGTTTGAGGGAACTGGACATGCTGGAAGGTTGGGGTCTTGACCGCTCGGGTCGCACAGACTACCGTTCCAGTCGTAAACAACCTTAAAGTCTCCCACGCAGTCTAAGAAAGGTTCTTCCCTTCTGTCAACCCTTCTTTTTAGGACGTAGGTTCCCTCGCAGTAGGGGCTCTGGGCGTCAGAGTCTTCATCCAAGTAGTACTCAATAACGTTACAGAACTGGTTCTGGCAGCTTGGAACAATGGTGTTGTCACACCTTTCCCATTCTCCTGAGCCGCTTATGGGAAAAGCGAGCAGGGTAGAAACTGTGCTTGAACACCTATCCCCTGAGTCGTCAACTATAAAGTACGTTGGAGGGTGACCACCTTTGGTAGGCGATTGAGGAGGGAAGAAACTTCCGTCGGGTCTTAAAAGAACAGCTTCCGTTGCTGCCCTTTCTCTCGGACAGTAGGGGAAGTTGTAGTAGGCTAAACAGTGGGGAACATCGCCGGCGTTACAGCTTAAAACGGCCCATCCTTGAGTATCGTCATCGGAAGTCTTGTAAGTAGAGCGAATTACCAAGTGAACAGAAGGAGCTTGACAGTTTGGAGGTGTCTTCGGAAGGTGAAAGACCTCTAAAGGGAAGTTCGTCTCATCTTTGCTTATACCGTATCCAGCGTGTTCAAGGTCCTGACGTAAAACTTCAAGGCCTATAGTACTTTCCATCTGGGTGGTTATAGCCGTGCCTTCCTTCTTGTAGCTTTTAAAAAGGGTAAGGTATGCAGAGTAAACGGCTGCTAAAACTACGAGGCTCAAAACGGTGGCAATTAGAAGTTCCAGTACTGTGATACCTTTTCTCATCACTCCTTCCTTACAACCATAGAACCTATAAGGTGTTCTTTTCCTCCTGCTCTCTTCCAACAGACATCAACGTAAACAGTCTTTATGTTTAAAGTGGTATCCTCTGTCATACAGCTTGAAACTGCAAATTCAAGGTTAATGTTCCTTGCAATTCTAACCCTTATGTCAGTTCCAGAGTCCAAGTTATTGGAGCAAGTTGTTTTTAAGAAGTTTTCCCTGTTTGTATCACTTGGGGGGCAATTAGGGAGAGTGACGTCATCGTAGTTTTTTGCGAGGAAAGAATCAAGTTCTTCTTTTAAGAGCCTTGTAGCTTCCTCTCTCTTTAAGGATGAAAGGTTCTCTTTTTGAGAAACCACAATTGCACCAAGAAGTCCAAGGAGCGTTATCGCCAGAATGGCCGTTGCAACAAGAACCTCTAAAAGGGTGAAACCTTTCCTCACAAGCACCTCTCCATTCTTATTCTGTTCCTGCTTACAACAACGCAGTCATAAGCGGGAGAAGAGGAGTAACTTCCGTCATAAACTATTGTGCCAGTTATGGAGAAGAGTCCTTTCTCGTTTATCTTTATCTTGTGGTAAGAGTTATCTACCTTGAAGTTATTTTCAAGCTCTAAGGTAAGAGTTTTTGGCGTTCCGCTTCCGTCGTCTTCCTCCACCGTTAACGTTTTGTCGCTACAGGTAATTACAACGGTTAGCTTGTTTGTGAAGGCTTTCATCCTTTCCTTTTGCAGTAGTGTGTAGATTCTTTGAACGTCCCCCTCAATGCTGACAGCTTCTCTCCACTTCTTGAAGCTGTTGTAGCCGTAAGTCAAAATTATGGCGGATACTACAAAAACTACAAGGAGTTCTGCTAAGGTAAACCCTTTTCTCTTCACCCTTTTACCTCTCAAGCCAAAGCAGGAGTTTTCCAACTAAAGAGGTCGGCGACGGAGAAATAAATGGAGCAGCACTTTCTGAAGTTATACCGTTGTACCAAGCGGTTGCCATTCCTCCCTCTTCTGGTAGTGGTGAACCTCCGTTTTCTTGCGACCAGTTGACAGAAATCTCTTCTATGTTCGCTCCTGAAAGCTGAAGTAGTAGAGTTCCACTCAGAGAAGAAACGCTGTATTCAGAGCACTTGTCTGCTATGCTGCCTCCAAGGGCACAGTTTAGTATCCACGCTCTTGAACGGCCTCCATATTCGCAAACGTCTGCAGTTGGCTCAGTGGTGGAGAAGATTATTACGTTCTTATCCGTTACAGTCGGATCTGAAATTACCCTTTCTTTAAGGTAGCCTTCGGTGTTCCCTTCAAGCTCCAAGTACCATCCTCTAAGGACGCCGTTCTTAAGGTCGTTGCATATACCATCTGTCCCGTAGGTTACGTCGGCAACGTTCGTGATTAGTTCACACTCGTTACCTGAACATTTAAGGGGTAGTCCGTAAATCCTCTCTCTCATACCTTGTAATGGGTTGTCCATCTTGAAGAACCATTTACCAGTTCCAAAGTATAGGTAGTAGTTGTTGAAGCACTTCATTACTTCTACTTTGGCAGTTACTGGAGGAATTGCTCTAACAAAGAAGGTTTTTACTTCCCAATCGTCAGGGTCCTCATCCCTTACGTCAATCATAGCAAGTCCACCTTTTTGTTCTGTTCCATCCTGAATAACTATTCCAGCAAAGACGTAGTCGGTGTTTCCGTCGTTATTTGCGTCAAATCCTTCCGTAAAGAGTCTACCGGAGAAAGCGCTGTCAACTTTTCCGTCTATTTCTTCTAAGAGCTTTCCATCTTTGAGCCTTACGGCGAAAAACTTGAGCCTTTTAACGGAAGTTCCTTCATAGTTTGTTGGACCTGAACCAAAGAGAACTATTGTCTCGTTACCTTTCTTGATAAGTGCAGGACCTGAGTAGGAGAATCCGAGGTCCTTGTGGGAGAACTCCCACAGGAGCTTAGGGGAAGTGGGGTCTGTAACGTCCAAGGCGAAGTAAGAGGAAAGTCCAACGCAGGACTCGTCCTCTACATCAGAGCAGGTATCACTTGGAGGAGAGATGCATTCACTTTCTGTGCAACCTACACCTCCTCCAAGTCTTAGCCCTCCTATGAGAACAACTTCATCTTCCCCGTCATTGTCGTAGTCAGCTTTAAACACCGTTGGCCTCAGGTCAACCAAGTAGATGTGCTTGTAGTCAGGGTCTGCCAAGAATCTAAGGTATGGAAGGACGTTCTTTGGAATGAAGGCCCAGAGCTCCTCTCCAAGCTCACTACTTCCCTCATCTGCGGCGTCATTTTGAAGCTTTATCGGGTGAGAACTGTCGCTTTGTACTTTAACGTATCCAACCTTAAAGGCGTGGAGCATTCCGTCGTTTGCGCCTACAAATACAACGCTAAAGTCTCCGTAGTTCTCAATAGTTGGTGATGAGTTGATGATGTCCCCGAGTTTCCAGACCTTTCCATCTTCAGTTTTTCTGCTCCTACACCCGTCAAAGTCTTCACCCCTTATGTATTCAACAAGCTTGGCATAGTCTGGCTTTCCGTCTTTCAATAGGCAATCGGGGTAGAGCATACTGCCGTTGCCCAAGAGTTCTGCGAAGTCATCTACCCTGCTTGCTTTAAACTCTACAAGCTTTCCATCCTTGCTAACGGTGTATATCTTCCTGCTGTCTGCCGACCTTTCTGCAAGTTTTTTACCGGCCTCCCAAAGTGGAGAGGTTTCATCAAAAGAGGAGTAGACTTTCTTAAGGTTTGTGGGATTACCCTTAGAGTCGCTTCCGTAGGCTTCTATCGTGAGCTCTCCGTAGGAGTTGAGAATCCAGTTTAAGATGTAGTCACTTTCAACATCAAGAACGAGGTTTTTATTCGTGTCTTCCCTTGCGTTCTGTACAGAAGAGGAAACGTAGAGCCACCAAGCGTATAGGTATCCGGGCCAAGAAACGGCATTGTCTCCAAACTCTTTCTTGGGGTAGAAAAGAGCTTGATGTATAACGGTTGAGCCTTTTAAGCTGCAAGGGGAGGCGGAGCTCCCAGAAAGTGGGTCGTTCATAAAGACGGGAACTGAGCTCCCAGCAGAAGAACGTTTCATTATGTCATCAATCGCTTTAAGTAGGCTGTCTTTAAGCAGAACAGCGTTTGAAGCTGTGTAGAAGGTATCTGGAACTCCATCACCGTTTGCATCCCAATCAGGAGAGGAAGAAGGTAGAGGCGTACAGAGGCTTCCCTGACAGTCGTAGTCCCAACAGTCACAGGCTAAACACCTGTTCTTTGGATAACCTTTTAGAGAGTCGGGCCAATCTCCGTGGGTTGTATCAAAAGAACCGTACATGGCAACGTTTTCAAGGGCAAGCTCTCCCTGCTTGTCATCCATAAACATGCTGACAGAGTAAACAGCAGTGACCTTTATGTCGTGCCCTTCAACTTTTCTTAAGTCCTTAGTGTGCATCCAGTAAGACGGAACTACAGGGTCTGCAGAGTAATTCTCGTAGCCGTCATAAATGCTGCAGCCTTCCATTGCTGGAGGTTCTGAGCCTGTTCCACCTGTGTTCCACTTACCATCGGAGAGGAGAATTACAAAATCCTGAGCACAAGGGTAAGGTTGACAGTTCTTGCCATTTTCATCGCATAGGTAGTGCGGGTCGCGGTAGAGGGTGGAAGAAGTTGCCATTTTAAAGCCGCTCTTATAGTTGTGCTCGTCGCTTTGCTTGAAGTAGTCGTAAGCTTCCCAGAGGGCTGGAGCTGTTGCTGTAGCTCCTTCTGGAATTACGGAGTTGATGTACGCTTTTATCCAAAGGTAAGGGTTTGAGGGGTCAAACTCGTCAATTTCGTCGTCTACCGTTGGATATCCTCCTATGTAAACCTTTTCGTCAACGGTGCTTGCAAACATTATAAGTCCAAGCCTTGGCTTTTCCTCCCTTGCCTCAAGCTGAGGTATTAAAGCTGTTTTTATTCTTGAGTAAGGTACAGTAACTTTAACTTGTTTCCCGTACCTTTCGTCTCCAATACCTATACCGAGAGTTTCAAGCTCACACTCTTTGCCATTGCACACGTACTCAGCATCGCATTTCTGGGCATCCTTTAGAGACTTAAGTTTTTTGCCTTCTTTACACTTAGAAGGCTTTCCACCCGTTATAGCCCATCTTAGTAAGTCCATCCGAGTCATGTAGGCAAAGTTTAACTTATTACCTGAACAAACCAGCTTACCCTTCTTTTTAGCCTTACTCACATCCCAATAACATATGCAGCTCCAGCCATCGTAATCGCATGTTAAGTAAAGCTCACAGTTCTCTTTTTTATTGGTTTCTTTCCACTTCTTCCCTTTGCCCTTTCCTTCATAAAGTTTGTGGGGGTCAAAGTAGCCCTCGTAGGTTTTGTTGGGGTCGTACTCGCCTACGAGTTCTGGGTTAGATTCAAGCCACCAACAGTAAGGGGGTAGAACGTTTTCAAAGATGGAATTGTAGTAAGCAGCAAACCTCATACTGCCGCTTTTGTCAACTACGAGGAGGACGTTGGGAGGGACTGCATAAGGAATAAATGGAGGAACGGCAGTGTAATCGGCTGTTTCTCCAAAACACACTCCAGCACAGTCTTTGCTCATTTCTGCGTCTTTGCACTCTTCTTGACAATTTGACTCGCAATTACACTCTTCGTCACATTGAGAGTAGTCGCATTCAGCAGAACATTTATCTTGACAGTTACATTCATTTGTGCACTTATCAATTCCTTCCTTTTCTATACATTTCTGGCAGTCTTCTATACATTCGTCAACGCAGGATTTACACTCTCTCTGAACGTCCTCTAAGCACTCTGTACATTCTTTGAGAGAACTCTCTACACACTTTCTACATTCGCTCTCTACATTGTCTCTACATGAGCTATACCAGAGATTGGTTGCATTTTCTTCTTCAAGAAGAAGTTGTGCTATTAAAGAATCTTGTTGCTTCCACCAGTTTTCTATGTCATCAATAATGTCTCCAAGGGCGGAGAATGGAAGGAATAAGAAGAAGAGGAAACTTAAAAATTTTTTAACCCTCCTCATTTTGTCCACCTTGAAACTGTTTTTTTCTCCTTAAAGTATAACGCTTTTTTGTGAAAAAATCGGGAATTCTCTTTTCACCTTTAAAAGGTTCTTGGCAGGTTAACAGTGTATTCTATCGTTTTCTTCAATAGCTTGTAGGGCCTCTTCAAAGAGTTCTAACAGAACTGTCGCCATAATTCCTTCGTGACGTGAACAGGATTAAAAGTGTAGGAAGATACAGAATGTTCTTCCTCGTTTTACCTGATATCTTATACCGTATCGTTCGCATATAAATTTAACGAGCTCCAGACCCACGCCGCTACCTTTTAAAGGAGCAGATGAGACGTCGTTGCATAAGGCAAAGTAAGGTCTTCCTTTTAAGTTCCCGAGTCTGACCCATATCTTAGAGGATGAATACTTAAAGGCATTGTCAAGCAGGAAGAAAAAGAGGTTTTCTGCGTCGCTTCTTTTCATAGAGAAATGGACATCCTTTAAAGAGAGATAAATCTTTTTTTCGCTTAAAAGGTGAGAAAAGTGTTTGAGTAGCTCTTCAATGAGCTCTTTGAGGTTTAATGGTTCAACTTCTTCGTTACTCCCGAGTTCTTTAACGGCAGAAAGTAGCTGAAAGAAGTTTTTTTCCATAAGCTCGTAGCCCTCTTCCATCCTCCTTAGTGGTTTTGAGGGGCCGCACTTAGATTTAATGAGTTCTAAGTTTATCCGCTGTAGGGAAAGGAAGTTACCGAGCTTGTGGGTAAAGACCAGTAGGATAATTTTTAGGTAGTCCCTTATCTCCTTTTCCTGCCTAAGGTAACGGTTGATAAACTTGGCTGTGACTATGCTTAAAAAGAGTAAAAGGGTTACCTCCCACAGAAAAATCGTTAGAGCTGCTTCTTTTAGCTTATTTTTTATGTGTCTTGTATTTATCCAAAAAATTTTCTCTTTCTTTTTTAGCACTGGCTTAAGTTCATCGGAGATAATTGCTCCCTTAGAAACTACAATATAGTCGGGAAGGGTGCAGTTATCTTGGCAAAGGAGTGAGTAGAGTTCAGCTTCTCTTATAACTCTCTTTTCTATTTCTCGCTTTAGGAGGGTAACGCTAACTGCGTTAAGGATTGAAAGCCCCAAGGTTAGGGAGAGAATTACAGAAAGGATGACTTTTGTTTCAAACTTCATCCTTTTAATCTGTAGCCCCTTCCTTTAAAAGTTTCTATAAGATTTCTGGGCAGTTTCCTGCGGAGCTCCTTTATGTAGGCCCTTAAGATATCGTCGCTGACAGGTTTTCCTTCCCAGACGTAGCTCATTATCCTCTCTTTTGAGAGTATTTCTCCTTTGTGCTTTAGAAGGAGGTAGAAGAGTTTCCACGCAGTTCTTGAGAGTTTAACTTCTTTTCCGTCAACGAACAGGGTTTCTGCGTCAAGGTCCACGGTTACGTTTCCTATCTTCTGGATTCTTGGGAGGGGTTTACGCCTTGACAGAGCTCTAAGGCGCAAGAGGAGTTCCTTAGGTTCAAAGGGTTTTGTAAGGTAGTCGTCAGCTCCCCTTTCAAAACATACTTCTTTATCCTCAAGGCTCTGTTTGGCTGTAAGTATGAGAATAGGAACGTCTGAGACTCTTTTTATGTGAACAAGGAGGTCTTCACCCTTTAAAAAATTTAACATAAGGTCAAGAACTACGGTATCGTAGCTGTTGAGGTCCAGTTTAAAGAGCTCTCTTTCATCCTGTATCCAATTTACCTCTACTCCACTGTCTTCAAGGAATTCTTTTAACGATTCTCCCAAAAGAGGGTCGTCCTCCACAAGTAGGACCTTCACTACATCCCCGTATAATAGCGTTTAAGGCACCTACAGCGTAAACTGTTCTCCTAAGTAGACTTTTCTGACGATTTCTTTTTCGGCTACTTCAGAAGGGGTTCCAGAAGCTATAACCTTGCCGTGTCCTATGATGTAGGCCCTATCAATAATTTTAAGAGTTTCCCTAACATTGTGGTCGGTTATGAGAATCCCTATGTTCATTTCCTTTAGCTCTTTGATGAGTTCCTGTATCTCGTAAACGGCTATTGGGTCTACTCCGGCGAAGGGCTCGTCAAGGAGCAGGAACTTGGGATTTATGCTGAGAGCTCTCGCTATCTCCAGTCTCCTTCTCTCTCCCCCAGATAGAGAGCTTGCCTTCTGTTTCTTGAGGTGAGAAATGCCGAAACGTTCAAGGAGCCAGTCTGTTCTTTCCTCTACCTCCTTCTTTGGGAGTCCGTGCATTTCAAGGACGGCCTTTATGTTCTCCTCCACTGTAAGTTTTCTAAAGATGGATGGCTCCTGAGGGAGGTAGGAAATTCCTTTCCTTGCTCTGATGTAGGTTGGGTCTTCTGTAACGTCGTCTTCCCCAATCAAAACCTTTCCCCCATCGGGTCTTATTAGGCCGACTATGCAGTAGAAAGTAGTTGTTTTCCCTGCACCGTTTGGCCCTAAGAGGCCAACAACCTCTCCCTCTAAAACCTCAATCGTTACACCATCAACGGCCTTTCGGTTGCCGTAAATCTTTGTTATGTTTTCAGCCCTTAGTAAATTAAGGTCTGAAACTCTCTCCAACTTTTCCCTCTGGATAGATGACAGTTTTTACTTTCTGTTTTATTCCTTCAACTAATATCCTGCCTTCCTTGTAGGCTACTATCCTGTCACCCAAGACCGTGTTCTTATCCTGCTGCAATTTAGCGTTGCCCTCTAAAACAAGCTTTTCTTGCACAGGGTAGTAGGTAAGTTTGTCACACCACCCTTTCCCTCTTGGATCTTCTATATAGACGTTTCCTGTGACCTCTATTTTTTCTATGAACTTTCCGGTTTTGTCAAAGTAAACGGTAAGTTTGTCTCCCTTCATTACTGTGTTGCCGCGCTGAGCAATAACATTTCCTGTATAGATTGCGACTTTTTCACTATCGTTGTAGCTGAGCTTTTGTGCTTCAATAACTATAGGGAGGTTATTCTCCTTAAACTCTACTGCAGAAGCTGGGTAATTGAGTAGTGATAGCAGGATAGAGAGCAGAGCAAATAATCTTAGAGCTTTCATTTTCCTTCCTCTCTGAGGATGGATTTAACCTTAGACTGGATTATAACTCTTTTGTTCTTCAAGTCTAAAATGCACTCTTTGCCTTCTACCGTGAATCTGTTTTTTAGTGTGACTTCACATGTATCGTGGGTTACAAATACCCCTTTGCTGGTGCTGTAGGTACCTGTTCTTGTCTTTCCAGAAAGATTTTCACTTTCTATACTTACGTTCTCCAGAAAAAGTTCTTCGGTTTCCTGATTGTAGATTGCTGACTCTGCGTGAATGAGAACCCTTTCTTTCTCTAAGAGCTCAAGCTCAGGGAACTTGAGAATGATCTCTTTGTTTCCCTCAAAAACTGCTTCGGGAGCTCTTAAGACCCAGCTCCTTTTCTCTCCTTTTGACTCTAAGGTAAAGTTCTTTATGAGCTGTTTTTTGTGGGTTTCAACGTGAAACTTTTCTGGAGGAGATTCTCTCCTTGCCATGAAGATGACAAAGGGAAGAATTGAGACGATAGCTAAGAAGGCAGCAATTTTGTATATGGCCTCTTTCACCTTGGGTTCTCTCCGCTTTTAAGGAGGTAGTCTATGAACTCCCTTACCGCTCCTTTCCCGCCCGGTAGAGTTGTAACTAAATTAACGACTTTCTTAACCTCAGGTACGGCGTCTGCTGGAGCTCCAGAAAAGCCGGCCTTTTCTAAAATCGGGATATCCGGAATATCGTCGCCCATAGCGGCAATTTCAAAGTCATCTAAACCGTACTTTTCCTTTATTTTCTCGTAAACCTTCAGCTTGTCTGAAACTCCCTGAAAGACCTCTGTTATGCCGAGTTCCTTGCACCTCCTATCTACAATCGGAGAGTTCCTTCCAGATATGACTACAACTTTTATTCCCCTCTTTATTGCGGTGACTATCCCATAACCGTCCTTAACGTTAAAGCTCTTGTACTCTCTACCTTCGCTGTCGTAAACAATTGAACCGTCGGTAAGGACGCCATCTACGTCAAGGACTATTAGCTTTACCACAGTGGGAGCTCCTCCTCAGAAATTGGCCAGTAGTTGGTGAATTCTACATTAACATTGATGCATTTGACAGATTCAAGGTGACAGCCGCAGAATACCCCGAACCTGTTCCAGTGGACGTGGCCGTGAAGGAGGAGTGAGCAGGATTCTCGGTGGTAGATTTCGGAGATTTCCTTCTGGAGCTCCCTATACCTGAACGTCCTTAAATCCCTTGCTGGATAGTGCGAAAGGAGAACCTTTTTGCCTCTCACTTCTAATATGGTGTAGAAGGGTACAATTTCATCAAAGAAAGGTTTTAGCTCTTCTTCAGGAAACCAGAGGTCGTGGTTGCCCTTTATGAGGATTTTCCTTCCGGGGACGCTCTTCCAGAGCTCCAAAAATTCCGGCTCTAATGTCCATAGAAAATCGCCAACGAGGTAGAGTTCATCTTCTTCTTTCAGAGCCTTTCTAAGGTTTTCTATGATAAGGCTCTCAAAACCTACTTTTCTCTTGAGAGGGTTGAGCCTTATAATGTTCCTGTGGAAAAAGTGGGTATCAGAAATAAAGTACCTCATAGGAAAATTATAAACCCTCCCGTAAAGGGAGGGCTCAGATTATTGCCTCTCAGGAGGGAGGATAGGAACAGTCCTTGCTTCAAGGGGGATTTCTCCAGTTAGGGACTCCAAGAAGGCCTTAATTTTGCGAACCTCTTCCATGCTTAGCTTTTGACCGAGTTCCTGTTCTGCCATGTGCCTTATGGCTTCTTCAAGGGTCTTGGCTGAGCCGTCGTGGAAATAGGGAGCAGTTAAAGCAACGTTTAATAGTTGTGGAGTCCTAAAGAGGTATTTGTCTTTGGGATTTTTTGTAACTCTAAATCTTCCCGTATCGTTGTTACTCTTAAACTTGTGGAACCTGCCATCGGAAAGGACGGGACCATTGTGGCAGGCTATACAGCCTTTTTCAACAAAGAGTTTCATTCCCTCCTTTTGCTCTTTCGTTAAAGCGTTTTCTTCTCCCAAGAGGTACCTCTGGAAGGGAGAGTTAGGAGTGTTAAGGGTCCTCTCAAATGCCGCAATTGCTTTTGCAACGTTTTCAAAGTTTACAGGGTCGGGGTCGTTGGGAAAAGCTTTTTTAAACAGTTCAACGTACTCTGGAATAGCTTTAAGCCTTCTTACAACGAGCTCAGGAGTTGCGTTCATTTCAACGTGGGCTTGGATTGGTCCTTTGGTCTGTTCTTCTAAGGTTGGAGCCCTGCCGTCCCAGAACTGAACCTTTAGGAATCCAGAGTTAAGGGTTGTAGGAGCGTTCCTTCCGCCGGTCTTCCAGCCGTGGCCGATAGAAGTTTTAACGTTATCGTCTCCTCCTAAGGCGATGTTGTGGCAGGTGTTGCAGGAGATAATCTTGCTTCTTGAGAGTCTTGGGTCGTAGTAGAGCATCTTGCCGAGCTTAACCTTTTCAGGGGTTAAGGGGTTATCTGCAGGGATAGGAGGTAAGGTTGGTAGAGGGGTGAAGTAACGTTTATACTTTGAGTACTCGTCACTTTCATGGACTTTTCCGTGGGAGTTCTCCGCGTGGGCCTTTTTGACTGGAAGTCTCCCAAAGAGCTCCTTTATGGCTGCTAAGTATTTTAAGCCCGGAGGCATCTTCTCCTCTCTCATTGCCTCCTTAACGGCGTCAAGGAAATCTTCTGGGGTTGGGTGCTGGGAAAGGAGCTCTTCTTTGGTTGGAGCTACCGTTCCGTTGTGACACCCTTCACAGTTTTTTTCCCAAACGGCCGCCAAACCGTTTCCCGTTCCTGCCAAAAAGATTATGAGTGCGGTAAGTAGCCTTTTCATTTCCTCCTCCAAAGGCAGAATTTTTGTTCCCCGCTTGTTAGAAATAATATGTTGTTGCAAAAAATTTTCAAGTAGAGAGAAAAATCAGTCCAGAAGGCTTTCAGCAAAATTTGAGGCATCTTCAAGGGAACTAAAGAGGTATACGGGAATTTTGAGCAGTTTCCTTAGGCTTTCGTAGTTTGTCTCTACACTCTCATCAAATTTTTCTTTTGTGTTTAAAATGACGCACTTTACCCTTACCCCCTCACATTCGCACGCCTTTACAGTGAGTAACGTATGGTTTATCACCCCGAGCTTGTTGAGGGCTACTATGACGACGTCCATGCCAAGTTCTCTGGCAAGGTCTAAAAATGTGTACTCCCACGTTATAGGAACAAGTAACCCCCCGGCCCCCTCAAAGAAAACCTCCTCGTATTCCCCCGAAAAAGCCAGAATTTCTTTCTTTATCCTTTCAATAGAGATAGAGGTTCTTCCCATGTCTGCTGCGACAGAGGGGGCTACAGGAGCCTTAAAGGAGTAAATGGGCCTAATCTCCTTTCCGCAGGCTTCAGAGATTTTTTGGGCGTCCTCACAAATAGGAAGACATCCCGTTTCAACTATTTTAAAAGCACAGACGTTTCTGTTTTGCTCTCTTAACCATTTAACTAAGGAGATGGTAACGAAAGTTTTTCCGACACCTGTATCAGTACCTGTTACTAAAATCATCCGTTCCGCCTACCACAGGTAAGCTTTCTTTACTTTGTTCCTCATCTCTATTGCTGATGAGAGCTCCTCCTTTTTTGCGGAAAGGCGTTTCTGGAGCTCCCCAATAAGAGAGTAGAGCTGTTTAGCCTCTTCTATGCTAAGGGAGTGGATGTACTCGTAGTTATTAATAGACTTTGCAACTGAAAGGGCTTCCTTAAAGCGATTTTCTTCAATTAGCAACGCCAGCTGTTCTATTAAACTTTGTTCTTTATACCTTCCCATCCTTCCTTCAGGGTAGAGAGGATTTCAATGATATCAGAGAGCATCTTTAGGTCGTTTTTGCTATTAACAATCACTAATGCATTTATGACGAAGTTATAAATCTCCCGAAGGTTCTTCGCTATCTCTCCTCCTCTCTCCATGTCAAGAGAACTGTTAAGAACCCGTAGAATCTTATCAGCTTTTAATATCGCCTCCACCTTGGTTTTGACGTCACCGTTTTTTATAGCTTCCTCTGCTTCCTTAAGAAGGAGGATTGTTTTATCGTACAGCATAATAACGTGTTCAACCGGGGAAGCTGTCTCTACTTGAATCTTAAGGTAAGGGTTTACTCCTGTCATCAGCTATCTCCCTTAGGAGCTCGTAGTTGGTAAGAGGGAAGTATTTCCAAAAACAGAAACAATTTTTGCCCTAATGGCTTCCATTTCTTCCTGCAGGAGCTGTACCTGTATTAACTCTTGTCTAAACTGTTCTACCTGTTCTGTAATAAGCTTTTGCATTTCTGATATCTGTTCTTCCAGATAGCTTTTCTGATTTTCTAAGGACTTTTCGTATGCATCTACCGGACCGGAAGGGCTCTTAAGATAGATAAGGTAATCGTAAAGGTTAGTTTTGAGGGATTGGAGGAGAGATTCTACAGATTCAGGAGTGCTTGACAACATATCTTCAAGCGCTAAGCTATCTAAGGTTAAATGTCCTGTATCCTTGTCAACATCTATCAGATTGTTGTCAAAGAGGGGTTGAAGTTTGGAAAGTATGGATGACCTTATCATCTGCAAAGTAGTATTTCCTGAAAGCCTTCCATCCTTGCTGCTTTCGGTCTGAACAAAGTCAACAATACTGTTGTAGGCGTTGATAAAGTTTTGGAATGTTTCTTCAAAGCTTGTATAATCGTTCTCAACAGTGATAGATACTGCCGTAGAAGAAGTAGCTTTTACGCTTAACTCTAAACCGGGTATGGCTTCATTAAAAGTGTTAGTAGGACTGCTAATATCTTGACCGTAGAGCGTAATTATAGCGTCCTGTGCTTGCTGAACGTGGCTACTTGTGTAACTGTCTCCGAGTTGAAGCTGGTCAAGAAGGTCACCAGAACCTATTTCAGTTATGCTGATAACGTTTGTCTCGCCGGTATCCTTCCCTGAGAGTAAAAGCCTGTATTGGCTTCCATCATAAATTACCGAGGCTATAACTTTGTCCTGAGCGCTGTTTATAGCAGAAGCAATCTCTTGTAGAGTTGAAGGAGTACTTGTGTTTGTATCTGTATCGTAGTCTACAGTTGCAATTACGGTTCCAGCGTAGGAAATCTGTAGGGTACCTGCAGTTGTTGCTGGAACGCTGTCGGTAGAGGCGACTCCGTTTACTGATAGCCAGACATCGTTTTTTGCCAACTGTTTAACTGTAACGTCATAGCTACCAACTTGAGCTTTCAGCGGGTCGGTTACTTTAACTGAGAGAACAGATTCGTCGGAGGAGAAAGCAACTTTTTGTTCAAGTATGTTTGTTGAAGTAAGCTCATCAAAAACGTTGTAAAAGTTAGAAATTAAGTCCTGAAATTCGTTGATTGCAGAAATTTTACTGTTAAGTGTAGACTCCTGTTCTTGAAGCATAAGAACAGGTTGCATTTGAGCCTGATAGTAAGCGTCTAATATGGTTTGGTAATCAAAAGTTCCAGCTAAGTTACTAATATAAAACTCACCGGCCATAAGAGTTCTCCATTAAACTTTTTCGTTGTAAAGTATTCCTGCTATTTCGTCCAAGTATTTGGCAATTTTTAGGACGTACTCTGGAGGTATTTGTCTTATAACTTTGTTAGTTTCTCTATCAATAACTTTAACTACTACAATATCAGTATCTTTATCAATTTGTATCTCAAGCTGTGTGTTAAGCATGGACAGCTTTTTCTTTAAATCCTCAACTATTTTTTCAATTACTTCAGGGGTAGTTTTAACTGTTTCTTCTTTTCTTTTACTGTCAAGGTTCACCTGTTCCTGAGTATTTGGCTGTTTCAACTGTTGATTTTTTACCTCTAAGCTCTGGGAATTCATCTCAACTGACGGCTGTAAGTGAGCCACAGGCTTAACGTCCATCATTCTACCCCTAATAACTTATAAAGGGAGGGAGCAATCCCTCCCTCTATAAAGCTTATTACCTGAGAAGCTGAAGGACAAGCTGTGGAAGCTGATTTGCCTGAGCAAGCATAGCTGTACCGGACTGCATGAGAATCTGGTTCCTTGTAAACTCGGACATCTCCTTAGCAAAGTCAACGTTTCTAATCCGTGATTCACCTTCTTGAACGTTAATCCTCTGGCTTTCGTTGTTTATAACAATTTTCTCAAGCTCAATTTGGTAAGAACCTATTTTTGCATTAAGTTGGTCTACTGCTTTAATGATATTGTCTATATTTTGTATAGAGAGTTCTGCTAAGGTTTGAGAAGTTACGTCAATTGTAATGGTAGTATCTCCAATAACGATGGTGGACGGAGCGTTAGTGTCTTGAGCAGGGGTAGCTGTAGCTGTCCAAATTAACATTGCAAGGTTTTGGTTAGTCCTTCCACCGTAGTGGATTGTGAATGTATTTGGCCCTCCGGAGAAAATGTTTTTGCCGTTAAACTCTGTGTCTGAGAAAATTTTAGAGATTACGTCTACTAGCTTGTTGATGTCTTGCTGTATGATTTGTCTGGTAGCATTGTCCTGTGAGTCGTTAGCAGCCTCAATAGCCTTAGACTTGATGTCGTTGAGGATGTTGTAAACGTTCTGAAGGGCTGCTTGTGCAATTTGGGCTATGGAGATTCCATCTTGGGAGTTTCTTGTAGCCTGCTCAAGGGAAACAGCGTAAGTTTTCAGCTGGTCAGCAATGTAAAGACCTGCTGCGTCATCCGCAGCCCTGTTGATTCTGTAACCGGTTGCTAACCTTTCTAAAGCTTTGTTCATGTTTTGTTCTGTTTGAAGCAGGTTAAAATGTGTAAAGTCAGCTTGATAGTTGTAGTTGATTCTCAGTGCCATGGTGAACCTCCTTTAAAAGTTTTCTACTCTTAATTATCGGTAGGAGGTTTGAGAATTTTAGAGGCTGTATAGCACTTAAAGGACTTTAGTATCCAGTATAGGAAAGAAAGGGGAGGTAAGGAAAAGTCTATGCGGAGCTAAAATAGTTCTTGTGATGAAGGAAAGGGACGTAAGTGGAAAATGGCAGTTGGATATAGAAGAAGGTTGTTTGTAGGTCAGTAATATGGCAACTATTAAAGAAGCGATAGCTCAGGAGAACACAGTTTCTTATTTTCTACCCTTCTATAAATAACACCCCTTCATCAACTTTTGCAACTCTTCCTGATATAATTCTCTTTCCTAAGGAGTTTCTTCCTCTTTTAATGATGCATAAACTGTTTCTAAAGGTTATGGATTCCACGTTTTGCAAGATGAACTCTAAGTAGTTATCTATGTCAACCTCCGAATGTGTTATCTCTATGAACTTATGTAGCTTTCTCTTTAACCTATCCCTTAGGCTGGTGTCGCAAAACTCGTAGTGAATTATGTCAACAATGGTTTTGAAGAACTCTATTGATGAGATTTTGCCCGGTATGGGGTTGAAATTCCTCCAGTATGAGCAGTGGAGGTCTTCAACGATATATATACCATTTTCTGTAAGTAAGCTGAAATATCTTATAAAGTTGCAGATAATATTGTCTGCAGTGTGTGAGGCGTCATCAATAATAATGTCAAATTCCTTACTTAATGTTTTGATTTTTTCATAGGTAGTGTCTGAACAACTATCGCCAATGACGGTTTTAACTGGGTACGAAAATCTTAGTTCATGGCATTTATCGTTTATATCACATCCAACTATTAGCTTAGCTTTGGTGAAATACTTCTTCCAAATCTCCAGAGAGCCTCCATTTTGAATACCAATTTCCAGCAGACGTATTGGTTTTTCCCTAAAAGGGGAGAATATTTCTTCGTAAAATTCAATGTAACCTTCCCATTTGTCTGTAACGTAGTTATCATGTTGAAGGAAAAGATCTTTAAGCTGCATATTTGAGGTACCTCCCCTTAGTTTGAAACACAAAAGATAAAGTTCCGTAAGTAATATAAGTCTGCAAAAACTTTCACTACAATTGCAGCAATTATAACAAAAATGATAGAATCAATCTACTAAGCATATTACTTCAATTATTCTTAACTCTATTGTATGTCATAGAGGATTTTTGTGTCAGGGGTTGCGAAATTAGATGCGGCAGGGTTATTTGGGGTTATAGGAGGGAAATTTGAAAGGTGTGAGTGTTTTGATACCTACTTATAATAGACCTAAGCTTTTACGTAGGGCTCTTCTTTCTGTTTTGAGACAAACTACGCTTCCAGATGAGGTTATTATCTTGGATGATAATCCTAAATCTACGGATAACTACGAGGCTGTTAAGGATCTTATAGAGCAATACTGTTGGCTTATAAGATACGAAAAGAATGAGAGGAATCTCGGAGTTGTAGAGAGCTACTTAAAACTTCTTAAGCTGGCTAAGTATGAATATGTGAAGTTTCTTGCAGATGATGACTGGTTGCATCCTGAGGCTTTGGAAAAAATGAAGGGTGTTTTAGATAAATTCAGGGAGGTAGCTCTTGTTTCTTCTCGGAGAATTCCAGTAAATGAGGATGAGGAATGCCTGTTAGGTGTAAAGGCTGCTGAACCTTTATGTGAGGAGGACCAGATTTTAGATGGAAAAGAAATTATAAAGAAATCGTTTGTTGATTTGAGAAACTATGTTGGAGAATTTTCTACTTTTATGTTTAGGAAGTCTCTTTTAGATATAAATCCTTTTCACTTCTGTGGTTTAAGATTTAGAGCCAATGCAGATTGGATTTTATGGTCATATTTGTTGACGAAGGGAAAACTTTTTTATTTTTCGCAACCTTTGTCCTTTTTTACTGTTCATTCAAGACAAGATCAGGCCAATTTGGATGTTCAGCTTGCAGGATTAAGGGAACGTGTTGAGCTTATTTTGAACGAGCAGATACATCGCATGCTTAACGTTTCTTTGACTTTACGAGAAATTGCTCAGGCAGTTGAAAAATTGATATTGGAGGTAAAGCTCTTAGTTTCAAGAGGTTCTGGGAAGGAAGAAGAGAGCCTTATAAGGTCTTTTTTGGAGAGATATTCGGAAAAGTTATGTTCAAATAGGAGTAGTAAGAGGTTATGTGGGCGTCCTTCCTTCTCTGTAATAGTGGTTACTTACAACTCGTCTTCAACTATTGAAAAGTTGTTGAGCTCTTTAAAATCTTCGTTAATGCAAAATGATGAAGTGATAATTATTGACAATAATTCGCAAGATGAAACTTTTGCTTTGGTAAAGAGGTTTATAGAAAGAGAAAAACTTAAAAACTTTAGAATTTTAAAAATGGAAAAGAATTTTGGTTATGCTAAAGCTGTTAATGAGGGAGTAAAAGTTTCAAGGAACGATTACTTGGTTTTTGTTAATCCTGATACAGTATTGCCAGATAGTTGGACAGAGATTGTCTATGAGAACTTGAAGGATGATAAAGTAGGGGCGGTAGGCGCTCTATCAAATTTCGTTTTGAGTCCTCAGCATTTAGTGAGGTTCTCTAACTTTAGCTGGATTCTCAAAGGAAAAGAGATAGTGAAATACATAAACTTGGTAAATGAACACTTGAATAACTTGTATGGAAAGGACAGTGAGGAGAAGAAACTTCTTGTTGGTTTCTTCTTAGCAACGAAAAGAGAAGTTTTTGAGAAGGTGGGAGGCTTTGATGAAGAGCTCTTTTTAGGGATGGACGATTTAGATTATTCTCTAAAAGTGAGAAAGATAGGTTTAAAGCTTCTTCTTCCTAAGAATCTTTTTGTTTACCACGAGGGACATGTTTCCTTTAAGAAAAACAGGGAAAGTGAAAAGCACAAGAAATTGACGGAAAATATCTTTGCTGAAAAGTTAATAAAGAAGTACGGTTTCGGAAATGTACCCACGCCGGAAGAGCTATGGGGAGAGGAAGATACTCTCTATTTTGATGCTTTTGTCCCGATAGGTTCTAAGTATAAGTTCATGTTCAGATTTTCTGATAAAAAGGTAGATTTTCAACAGGTAGCGAAAGAGATTGCGAGAAGGCCAAAAGTAGGTATCGTTACCGTGTCCTACTATTCTTCAAATGACTTGGAGTTGATGGCGGAAAGCTTGAAAAAAATGTCCTATCAGGAGTTTGAGTGGTACATAGTTGACCATTCAGAGAATGAGGAAGAGGTAAAGAATTTAAGGAAGGTTTTATCAACCTTGCCTTCAGAAAAGGTTTTTCTGTTCACAAGAGAAAATAAAGGATATGCTGCTGGGGTAAACTTTGGAGTTGAAAAAGCTTTAGAGAATAATTGTGAGTACATCTGGATATTGAATCCTGATGTAGTAGTTGAAGAAGATACTTTACTTGAGTTGCTAAAGACACTTCTTTTTACCGATGTTCCAGTGGTAACTTGCAAAATAAGGGATTTAGTTGAAAAGGATAAACTTCAGTATGATGGGTTTAAGGTTTCATATACTCCTTTTCCTGACTATCTTCATCGTATACGAAAGGTTAGGTTTTTATCTGGAGCTAATATTTTTGCCACAGCCGAAGTCTTAAAGACTGTTAAGTTTGATGAGAGATATTTCTTATATTTTGAGGATAATGATTTCATGGAAAAGCTGCTAAAACGAGGGATAGTGCCTCTATATACTCCCTATACATCTGTTTATCATAAAAATAAAAAGAAAAGTTTCTTAACATCGCCCTTAGAAGTTTACTACTTCTTCAGAAATCACATTTTCTATTCTATAAGGAGCGGTAGTTTACCAGCATTTGAGAAAGCTATTAATGATGTCTTGGCCTTTTATAAGAATTCTTTTACCCAGAAGAGAAGAATAAAGGCTTTGGTCGCAGCTATTTATGATGGTGTGTTCGGTTTCTTGGGGAAGAGAGATTCTCTTTCTCATGTTCCCAGTTCTAAGAAAAGAGTTGAACTCTTGAGAGAGTACTTAGAGATAAGAAAGGTGAGCAAAGTTTTAGCGTTAGAGAAAGGGAGAGACTATCTGCTTACCCGTCCTCGTGATGTAGAGGTGTTTTCTAAGTACTTAAATGATGCTTTTCTTCTTGTAGCTTATTCAGGAGAAAGAGTTTATAGATGAAGGAGTCTCCATACCTAAGGGATAGCTTCCGTAAGATTTTTATCTTCTCAGTTTTGTTTGCCTCAAACCAGTAGAGGAGGAGACCTAAATTTCTTCCTTTGTTTTTCTTCCATTCTTCCCGAAGCTTTTCCATATTCTTGGAGGAAATAGAAAATGGGGGAGTGAGGATTTCGTTCTCAAATGCTGGTAAACATTCTGAAGCATTTCCCCACGAGGAAACAAAGGGATTGGAATTAATTATGTCTAATTGTTTTGCTACTTGTAGTATATAGTCAAAAGCCTTTGCAGAATTTCCTTTTTCTCTGAAAATTTTATAGGCGAAGAAGAAGAATTCTGGGAGGTTAATGTTAAGTGAGAAGACATGATTTAGGATTTTCTCTGCTTCTTTTCTACGATTGGTTTTCCATAGAAGTTGCAGGTAATAATTGTACATATATACGAGGAAAAAGCCATAGTCGGAGAAGTTGTCTTTGGCAGCTCTGAGGAATTCTTCAGCTGCTGAGAGAGCTTTTGAGAGGTAAGATTTATCCTTTGCAGATAAGAGGTTGTATGTTTGAACGAGAAAGAAAAGCTTGTAGTTGTATTCTTTGGAACCTTTGGGGAGTTCTTGTAGTTCTTCTAGGAGAAGGTTAAGGTTTCTTTCACCTTTTTTAAAAAGTAGTTTTGGATCAGCGTAACCGTAGTGGTTAACGAAAACGGGAATTCCTATGACGAGTTTTGCTTTGGGACTTTCGTGGACTTTACCTTTCCACTCTATTCCGGCTCTGTGAATGAAAATGTGGGAAGATATAGCCTTTATCTCTCCGTTCCTTCCGAAATTTTTCACTCCTATTGCGAAGGCGTCTACTTCTTTGGGGGCTCTCTGCATAGCAGAGAGTGCTTTTTTAAACTCTAAATCCTCAAGTTCAAAGTCGGCATCAAAGTGCCAGAGCCAGTCACCTGATGCCTCTTTGACGGCCCTGTTCCTTGCATCTGCAAATCCGTTCCACTCGTGTTCAACAACTTTACAGCCGTAAGATTTTGCTATTTCTTTAGTCCTGTCTGTAGAGCCTGTGTCTACAAGAACTATTTCATCAAACTTGCCTTTCAGAGACTTTAAGAGCCTTGGAAGGTTCTTCTCTTCGTTCTTTGCTATTATGCAGGCAGAGATTTTCATTGCTCCCCTTGACAAGGTTTAGAGATTTAAGTCTCCTACTAATATTTGGATTAGCTTTTTAACCTCTTCTTCCCTTTTGAGGCGTTTAGCTACGGAAGCCAAGTTGAAGAGGTAGTCTTGGTTTATTGGATTTATCGTTACCGCCTTGAAGAAGAAACGGTAGGCTTCTTCTTCCTTTTTCTGAATCCAGCTTAAGACCCCAAGGATGTTGTAGATGGGAGCTCCCTCGTAAACAGAGACCACGTCCTGAATGGCGGTTATAACCTCGTAAACTTTCCCGTCTTCAACGGCCTTTTCCAGTTCCTTTATTATGGACTCAATGTTCTCTATGAGCTGTTTCTCGCTTGAGATGGTCTCTTCAGAGACTCCCTGCTCAGGGGATAGGAGCTCCTTTGCCTCTTCAAAGAGCCCCATCGTTTTAAGGGCGTTGATTAGACACCTTAGGCTCTCTTGGTTGTGGAACTTAAGAAGAGCTCTCCTGTAAAAGTCGGTGGCGTTGAAGAAGTCGTAGTAGTTTGAGAGTTTATTCCCTATAATCGTTAAAGCTGTAGCTTCTGCAGCTTCTGGCTTTTCGTGCCATGAAAGGAACGGAAAGAGCTCCTTTTCCCAGTCAAAATCCTGAAGAACCCTTTTCCTCAGGACGTAGCTCCTCCAAGAGGTATCTATGAAAGAATCCTCAATTTTCTGGGTAACGTAGGTAAGTTCTGCTAACCTTACTTTTAGCCAGCGGATGTTTCTGTAGAGGAAGTCGTAGAAATCGTAGTCACCTAAGGAGCTATCAAAGCCTTTACCTTTTTCTACTACGGACTTAGACGTCAGGATGCCCCACTCAGGCACGTAGTCCTCTATAGAAAGGCTTGCAACGAGGTTTAGCTCCTTTTCAAAGGGCTGTTCAAAGTTCTTAACTTCCTCTTTTCCTCCAACATGAAAGATAATATTGGGGAAAACTATATCTGCTCCGGTTGACTCTCTTTCCTCTAAGAGCTCCTCAATGGCGTCTTCTTCCAGTATGGTGGAAGAGGAAACAAAGAGTAGGTTCTCTGAATTGGCAGACTCAACGAGGGCGTTCCTTATCTTTCCTTTCGGTTCTCCTTTTAGTCCGAGGAACTTTACAGGACAGTCAAGCTCAACGTCACTTTCCTCTCCAGAGAATATGACTTCGTGGATAAAATCGGCATTTTCGTTTATGGCCTCTAAGAACTCTTCCTTTGGTTCACTTTCGCTTAAAACGAGGAGAGAAACCTTTTCCACAGCGCCTCCTTATAGTTCCATGTAGGTGTTGTAGAGTTTAGGAGTGTAAAGTTTTATGTGAATGTCCTCATTTACAGGTTTTATGGAAAAAGTTTTAAGTTTGAGAGCTCCTGATATGTCGCCGAAAGAACCCTGAAACATGGGGATTCCTTCGCTTCCACCTAAAATCTTGGGAGCGTAGAAGAGGTGATACTTATCAATAAGCCCTGCTTTTAGGAGGTTCCAAGCCAGCTTAGCTCCACCTTCACACATGATAGAGAAAATGCCGAAACTCTCCCTGAGAGCTCTCAGCGTTTCTAAGAGGTTTAGCTCACTACCACTGACGGATACCGGCAAGATTTTAACTCCTAAATCCTTCAGAATGTTTGCCTTGTAAGATAGAAGGGATTCTTGGGCTGTAACGATTATTAACTCCTCCGCCCTCTCTTTTATTAATCGGCAGTTGACGGGAATTTTTAAGTCTCTATCTACAACTATCGCCTTTGGTTGGCTGTTTACCTTAAAGTAACGGACGTTTAGAAGAGGGTCGTCCTTTAGGACAGTTCCAATTCCGACCATAACGGCGTTGTGGTAACTTCGGAGTTTATGGACGAGTTTCCTTGACTCTTCAGAGGTTATCCACTTTGAGTTTCCTCTCTTGTCGGCGATTAGGCCATCAAGGGTTGAGGCAAGCTTTAATGAAACAAAAGGACGTTTCTCTTTGATGTTGACCAAGAAGTCGTCTATCAGCTCAAAGCACTTTTTTTTTAAAACACCTACTTCAACTTCTATGCCTGCTTTTCTTAAACGTTCTATTCCACCAGAGGCAACTGGGTTGGGGTCTCTAACGCCAACAACTACCCTCTTTATGCCGGCCTTTATTATTTTCTCGCTACAAGGGGGAGTTCTTCCGTAGTGGTTGCAGGGCTCTAAGGTTACGTAGAGGGTTGCTCCTTTAGCCCGTTCTCCTGCTCTATCTATTGCGATGCTTTCGGCGTGGGGAAGTCCGGCCCTCTCGTGGTATCCTGTTGAGATTACTTTTCCGTCCTTAACGATTACTGCACCGACGGCAGGGTTTGGGAGGGTTTTCCCCTTTCCCCTGTAGGCTTCTTTGACGGCAAGGCGCATAAACTTTTCATCTTCAGGCGTGGCCACTCCACCCCCTTAGAACTTTCTGTGAAGAATGTAGTAAAAGAGGAGGAAGAGAAGGAAGAGGAGAATTCCAAACTGAGCTTTAATCTTTTTATTCATCACCAAACCTATACAGATAGAAAGTTCATCGCCCTTCTAACTTCCTCCATCGTTTGCCTTGCAACTTCTCTTGCTTTCTTTGAGCCTTCAACGAAGACGTCTATTAGCTCGTCCCTCTTCCTTAGGAACTCTATCCTCTTCTCCCTTATAGGCTGGAGGAAGGCGTTGAGGTTCTTCGCCAGCTCTTTCTTACACTGAACGCAGCCGATTTCCCCTTTCCTGCAGGCTTCTTCAAGCTCTTCAACCTTTTCTTCTGGTGTAAATATCTTGTGGTAGGCGTAGACGGAGCAGACCTCTGGATGACCGGGGTCTGTTTTCCTAACCCTTGCAGGGTCTGTAACCATGCTCCTTACCTTTTTGTTTACCTCCTCTTCTGAGTCTGAGAGGTAGATACAGTTGCCGTAGGATTTACTCATCTTCCTGCCGTCAAGGCCGGGGAGTTTGGGCGCTTTTGAGAGGAAAGGCCTTGGCTCGGGGAATATGTTGCCAAAGAACCTGTTAAAGCGCCTTGTTATCTCCCTTGAAAGTTCCAAGTGAGGAAGCTGGTCTATACCGACGGGGACGGTGTCGGCTTTGTAAATCACGATGTCGGCAGTCTGAAGGACTGGGTAACCTAAGAAGCCGTAGGTGGCAAGCTCTCTGTCCTTAAGGTTTTCCATCATCTCTTTGTAGGTTGGATTCCTCTCAAGCCACCTTACGGGCGTAATCATGCTTAAAAGGAGGTGGAGCTCTGCGTGCTCCTTCACAAAGGACTGGATGAAAAGGGTGGCTTTCTGGGGAGAGAGGCCGGCAGCAAGCCAGTCGGCCATCATCTCTACGGTGTTCTCAGAGAGGGCGCTTGTATCGTGGTAGGAGGTGGTTATTGCGTGCCAGTCGGCTATAAAGAAGAAGCACTCGGCTCTATCCTGAAGCTCTATCCACGTCTTTAGCGCTCCAAAGTAGTTACCAAGGTGGAGCTTTCCGGTTGGTCTCATTCCAGAAAGGACTCTCTTTATGTCCTTCGGCTCTTCGTACTTTTCAAGGGCGATTTTCATCTCCTTGTCAACGTTTGCAACCAGAACCTCTCTCTCCATTTACTCCTCCACCCTTTCGTACCTCTCCATAATCCTCCTGTAAACCTCCTTGTAGCTCTCTACAACTTTACCCATGTCCTTCCTGAACCTGTCCTTATCAAGAACTTCCATTGTGGATTTATCCCAGAGCCTACAGGAGTCTGGCGTAATCTCGTCTGCGAGGATTACCTCTCCGTTGTGTCTACCGAACTCAAGCTTAAAGTCAACGAGGAGTATGTCTATCTCGTCAAAGAACTTTTTGAGGAGCTCGTTTACCTCAAGGGCTGCCTTTGTCATCTGTCCGAGCTCTTCCCTTGTTGCCCAGCCAAAGAGGTAAACGTGGTTGGGGCAGACCATCGGGTCGTGGAGCTCGTCGGACTTGTAGAAGTACTCTACGAGAGGTTCCTTTAAAGGAGTTCCCTCCTCAACTCCGTAGCGACGACAGAAACTTCCGGCGGCAACGTTCCTTACGACGACCTCAACGGGAATGATTTCGCACCTCTTTACGAGCATTTCCCTTGGGGAGAGCCTCTCTACAAAGTGAGTCCTTACTCCGTGCTTCTCTAGGTATTCAAAGATTACGGTTGA
This sequence comes from Phorcysia thermohydrogeniphila, assembly GCF_004339575.1. Classification (NCBI taxonomy): domain Bacteria; kingdom Pseudomonadati; phylum Aquificota; class Aquificia; order Desulfurobacteriales; family Desulfurobacteriaceae; genus Phorcysia; species Phorcysia thermohydrogeniphila. The sequence continues at coordinate 432,332 of NZ_SMFV01000001.1, read as the reverse complement.
GATTGCACAGTTGATTACGCCCTTATCTTCAAGGACTTCCTTTTTAGCTCCGTCAAAGGCTGTGGTGTCGTCCTTAAAGTACTGAACGAGAAGGTTTTCGCTGTCTGTAGTATAGAGAACCTTGGCCTTTCCTTCGTAGAGTTTCTCTCTCTTCTCCATGGACTCCTCCGATTGGGTGCTGTTTTGCTGTTAAATTATAAGCCATTTCTGTTGCTATAATTCTTAGCTCAATCAATACCTTTTTGGTGAGGTAAGATGAAGGAGTACTGCGGCATTTTCGGTATATACGATAACCCTAACGCCGCCTACTACACCTACTTGGGGCTCTACGCCCTCCAGCACAGGGGGCAGGAGAGCGCTGGTATAGCTGTAACGGACGGTAAGCGGATTACCTACTATAGGGACTTTGGTCTCGTCTCTTCCGTCTTTAAGAGCGATAGCCTTAAAAAGCTTACAGGCCACACTGCCATTGGCCACAACAGGTATTCAACCTCTGGGGCTTCGGACTCTCCTGACAACATACAGCCAATCGTTGTCTCTTACAAGTACGGTCAGCTGGCCATTGCCCATAACGGTAACCTTGTAAACGCGCTGGAGCTCCGCGAAAAGTTAGAGGAAGAGGGCTCAATCTTTAGGGGAACTACGGACTCTGAAGTAATCGTTCACCTGATAGTCAAGTCAAGGAAGAAGAAGTTCCTTGAAAAGCTAATAGATGCCCTCTCTAAGCTTAAGGGTGCTTACTCCCTCCTCGTTATGACAAATAAGAAGTTAATTGCTGCGAGAGATCCTTGGGGATTTCGCCCCTTGTGTATGGGAGAGCTCAACGGCAGTCCCGTTTTTGCCTCTGAAACCTGCGCCTTTGACCTGATAGGGGCAAGGTATATCAGGGACGTAGAGCCGGGGGAGATAGTCGTAGTTGAAAACGGGAAGGTTAGCAGTCTACGTCTTCCGGGAAGCGAAAAGTGTAAGAAGTCCCAGTGTATCTTTGAGTTCATCTACTTTGCAAGGCCAGACAGCCGTATATTTGGAAAGAGCGTTTATGAAGTGAGGAAAGAGTTTGGAAGGATATTGGCGAGGGAGTACCCCGTAGAGGCAGACCTCGTTATTCCCGTTCCCGATTCTGGCGTAGTTCCGGCTCTCGGCTACTCTCAGGAAAGTGGCATTCCCTTTGAGATGGGGCTCATAAGAAACCACTACGTTGGAAGGACATTCATAAAGCCTGAGCAGAAGATGAGGGACATTGGGGTAAAGGTTAAGCTTAACCCCATTCCGGAGCTCCTAAAAGGTAAGAGAATAGTTGTCATAGACGACTCCATTGTGAGAGGAACGACGAGCAGGAAAATTATCAGGATGCTCAGGGAAGCTGGAGCAAAGGAAGTTCACATGAGAATCAGCTCTCCCCCTACAAAGTGGCCCTGTTACTTCGGTATAGACACTCCAACGAGGGACCAGCTTATAGCCTCTTCCTACTCTGTAGAGGAGATATGTAAGTTCATAGAGGCCGACAGCCTTGGATACCTCTCCTTAGAGGGGATGCTTGAAGCTACCTGTGGAAGTAGAGAGGAGTTCTGTACCGCCTGCTTTGACGGCAAGTACCCTGTAGACGTTCCTGAAAGGATAGTGGAGCAGTCAAAGAAAAAGTAGTGGCGCGCCCGGCGGGACTTGAACCCGCGACACCAGGATCCGGAGTCCTGGGCTCTATCCAGCTGAGCTACGGGCGCGTATCCTTTGGTTTCCTGAAATAAATATAGCCGGCAGGAGCAGTGAAAAAAGCGCTGAGCTATTTGTGCGTGATATTATACGTAGTGTCCTGCGTTTTAGCCATAGTCATCAGCGCTAAGGTTGCCAACATTCGCTCAAAGTGTACCCACCAGAAGGCTAAAATAACAAAACTGGTAAAGGAGATAGAGAGCCTTAAGGAGGAGAACAACAGACTGACGGTAAAGTACTACTCCATACTCAACCCTAAAACCGTTGACGAGAACTCTAAGGACCTCAGACTACTCAGGGAAAACGAGGTCAAGTACTTAAAATGAGAATCCTCCTAAAACTAAAGGAACTGTTACTCAGGCTTTACAACTTCGTAAAGCCCTTTAAGGACGATAGGCTTAACCTCTTTCTCTTCGTTTCGATTGTACTTGTCTTTATTTACTTGGGCAAGCTCTACCTTCTTACCTTCAGCCAGAGGGAATTTTGGATAAACTTGGTAGAGAAGCAGTTTGCAGGTGCTATAAAGATTTCCTCTGAAAGGGGAGAGATTCTTGATAGGAATAGAGCTCTCCTTGCTGCAAGCGAAAGGGTTATCTCCTTCTACGTGAGACCCTCAGAGATAAAGGATAAGGAGCTCTTTAAAAGAATTTTACTTAGAGATAAAGATGTTATTGAAGATTACGCCCGTGAGAAGGGACTGAGCAGTGAGAAAATCAAAAAATCTCTTAGCGTCTTTGAAAATATTTCCCCTAAGGACATAGACTTTGCCTACAAAAAAGAGTTTACCATCGTTAAGAAGGACGGAAAAACTATAAAAGTTCCCTTTGTCTGGCTTAAAAAGAGGATTTCCTGCTCCCGTAAAGAGGCCTATAGGGCAGTTAGAACGGCTTTAAACATCTACTACTACCTCTCTAAGGAGGATAGGTTTAAAAAAAGATATCCGGATTTGCTGGGCTACGTTACAGAGTTTAAGAGGGTTTACCCCTACAGCACCGGCTCTGTCGTTGTTGGGCTGACAAACAGGTCTGGGGAGGGGCTTTCTGGTCTTGAGTATTTACTTGAAAGGAGAAAGATAATAACCGGTGATACGATAACCCTCTCAGGAGAGAAGGATACCCGTGGTAGGGTTTACCTTGGAAAGGAGGCGAGACTCTTCTTAAGTAGACAGAAGGGGAACAACGTAGTAATAACCATAGACGGAAACCTTCAGTACATCTTTGAAAAAACAATAGAAGAGTTCGGTAAAAAGTGGCATCCCAACTTTATAAACGCCGTTCTAATGGACCCTTACACTGGGGATATTCTGGCTGCTGCAAGCTATCCCTTCTATAAGTACGGGGAAAAGAGAGGGAAAAAACTTCTCTCAAAGCTTAATGCAAGGTTCATAACTGCTCCCTATGAGCCCGGCTCTGTTATAAAGCCGATAACTTTAGCTGCAGCTATAAATGAGGGACTTGTAACGGCAGATACCGTGTTCTTCTGTCCTGCAACCTACCAAGTTGGAAAGAAAACCTTTAAGAACGAGTTTCACGGAAGGGACGTGAAATTAAGGGCGTGGGAGATTATTCAGTACTCGGATAACGTGGGGATAATAAAGGTAGCCCAGCTTCTTGGAAAGGAGAAGCTCTACGAGTACTTTAAGGCCTTCGGCTTTGGGGAAAAAACCGGGATAGAGCTCCCCGGAGAAGACCCCGGTGTACTGCGCCACTGGAAAAAGTGGAGGGACGTTGAGTTTGCCACCCTCTCCTTTGGACACAACATAATGACAACGACGCTTCAGCTTGCGGCTGCCTACTCTGCCCTCGTAAACGGTGGCGTTTACGTAAAGCCCCGTCTCCTCCTTGCAATCGTTGACGACAAGGGGAAAGTCATTAAGAGGTTTCCCGTAGTTAAAAAGAGGAGGGTAATCTCTGAGAGAACCTCTAAGGTAATGCGTAGGGTTCTCACCATGGTTGTTGAGGGGGGAACTGGAACGGGAACGCGCTTTGAGAACTTTTACGTTGGCGGAAAGACGGGAACGGCCGTAAAGTACGACCCAAAGATAAAGGCCTACAACAAGCAGAAGATTACGGCCTCTTTTGTCGGTGCTTTCCCTATGACGAACCCAAGGTTTGTTCTGGCCGTAACCGTTGACGAGCCGAAAGTTCCAAAGAGGGAGCTCTGGGCGAGCAAAATCGCAGTTCCCCTCTTTAGGGAGCTTGCAGAGAGGGTTCTCCTCTATGAGAGGGTAGCTCCCGACAAGAAGGAGTATAGGGTTGGGAAGGATGGGGCTATCCTCTGCTCGGAGATAAATAGGGATTACCTTTTAACGAACGGACTTCAAACGGAAAAGTAGTAAAATTAGCCATCAATCAATTTTAAAGGGGTAAGGAGTATGATTGAAATAGAGCTCCCAGACGGTAGCAAGCTTACCTTTGAGAGTGAGACGAGCGTTAAGGAGATTGCCGGTAGGATAGCAAAGAGCCTTGAGAAGAACGCAGTTGGAGCTCTCTTTAACGGGGAGATAATAGACCTTCACACGCCTATAAGGGAGAGTGGAAAGATAAGGATTCTAACGCCGAAAGACCCAGAATCCCTTGAAATCCTGAGGCACAGCGCTGCCCACATCTTGGCAAAGGCAGTTAAGAACATATACGGGCACGATAAGGTAAAGCTTGGAATAGGTCCGGCAACAGAAGAGGGTTTCTACTACGACTTTGACCTTCCCGTCTCCATCTCCGAGGAGGACTTAGAAAAGATTGAAAAGGAGATGGAGAGAATCGTAAAGGCGAAAGAGCCCTTTAGGAGGGAGAAGGTAACGAGGGAAAAGGCTAAGGAGCTCTTTAAGGACGACCCTTATAAGCTGGAGCTCCTTGAGGCAATTCCTGAGGATGAAGAGATAACAATCTACTGGCTCGGGGAGGACTTCTTTGACCTCTGTAAGGGTCCACACGTTGAGCACGCAGGAATGGTAAAGGCCTTTAAGCTCCTCTCTGTTGCCGGTGCGTACTGGAGGGGAGACTCAAGGAACAAGATGCTCCAGAGGGTTTACGGAACGGCCTTCTGGAAGAAGAAGGAGCTTGACGAGTACCTCCACAGGCTTGAGGAGGCGAAAAAGAGGGACCACAGGGTTCTCGGTAAACAGCTTGACCTTTTCAGCATTTACGAGGAAGCCGGTCCGGGACTTGTCTTCTGGCATCCAAACGGTGCAATCATAAGGCAGGAAATAGAAAAGTGGGTTGAGGAAGAGCACAGGAAGAGGGGTTACCAGAGAATATACACTCCCCACATAATGAAGGCCGACCTCTGGAAGACTTCAGGCCACTATAACTTCTACAGGGAGAACATGTTCTTCGTTCCCGTTGTTGAGCACGACGAGGAGCAGAGGCTCGGTAACGAGGAAGTTCCCCTCACGAGTGAGGAGATAAAGGAAGCCCACTGGTACGCAGTAAAGCCTATGAACTGTCCCGGACACATCCTTATATACAAATCTCAGGTTAGAAGTTATAGAGACTTACCCATAAGGTTCTTTGAATTTGGAACTGTCTACAGGTACGAAAAGAGCGGTTCTCTCCACGGTCTCTTAAGGGTTAGGGGATTTACTCAGGACGATGGACACATATTCTGCCGTCCCGACCAGCTGAAAGAGGAGATTCAGGGAGTTCTTGACTACGTGATGGAGCTCCTCTCCACCTTTAAGCTTGACTACGTCATAAACATCGGCACAAAGCCCGAAAAGTATATCGGTAGCGACGAGGCTTGGGAGCACGCAACGCAAGCTCTGATAGACGCCCTTAAGGAGAGAGGATTTGACTACAACATCGTTGAGGGTGACGGAGCTTTCTACGGTCCAAAAATTGACATAGCCGTCCTTGACGCCATTGGAAGGAAGTGGGACGGGCCAACAATTCAGGTTGACTTTAACCTTCCGGAGCGCTTTGACCTTACCTACGTTGACAAGGACGGCCAGAAGAAACGTCCCGTAATGGTTCACAGGGCTATTATGGGAAGCATTGAAAGGTTCATAGGACTTCTCATAGAACACTACGCAGGACTCTTCCCAACTTGGCTTGCTCCAACTCAGGTCGTAATAATCCCGGTTAGCGACAAGTACCTTGAGTACGCCGATGAGGTTTACGAGAAGCTAAAGGGAGCTGGCATAAGGGTGAAGCTTGACGATGAAAGTGCAAAGGTCGGGTATAAGATAAGGAAGGCGGAGTTAATGAAGATTCCTTACATGCTCATAGTTGGTGAGAAAGAACAGCAGAGCGGAACGGTCTCTGTAAGGTCAAAGAGGGAAGGTGACCTTGGAGCTATGGACTTAAACGCTTTTCTGGATAAAATACTTACAGAAATAAAAGAGAAAACCTAAGCTTAGAAGGAGGGAGCCATTAGTAAGAAACTTGACCAGACCAGAGTAAACGAAAGAATCAGGGCTAAAGAGGTTCTGGTAATTGATAGCGACGGTAAGAACTTAGGGGTAATGCCTACTTACAAGGCGCTACAGCTTGCTCAGGAGCAGGGGCTGGACCTTGTTGAGGTCTCTCCGAACGCCAACCCTCCCGTTTGCCGTATTATGGATTACGGTAAGTACAAGTACCAGCAACAGAAGAAGATGCACGAGGCAAAGAAGAAACAGAAGACTATAGAAGTTAAGACGATAAAGGTCCGCCCCAGAACAGACGAGCACGACATGCAGGTAAGGATAAAGCAGGCAAGGAAGTTCCTTGAGAAAGGGAACAAGGTAAAGGCCGTTGTAATGTTTAGAGGTAGGGAGCAGGCCCATCTGGAGATAGGAGAAGCCCAGCTCATGAAGATATACGAGGCCGTTAAGGACATAGCAGAGATTGAGCGCAAGCCTAAGAAAGAAGGCAGGGACATGATAATGATACTTGCGCCTAAGAAAAAATAGCTTATAATTCTCATCCGTTTTCAAAACCGTAAGGAGGCACGCAATGCCCAAGATAAAGACGAGGAAGTCTGCTGCTAAGAGGGTAAAGGTAACGGCTAAGGGAAAGATTAAGCACTGGAAGCCAAACAAGAGCCACCTTCTCACAAAGAAGAGCAGGAAGAGGAAGAGACACCTCGGTAAGGCTGGATACCTTGAAGGAACACAGGCTGCAAACTTTAAGCAACTTGTTCTCTACAAGTAAAGGGACGTAAGGCAGGCTTAAAAGCTCCCCACAGGGGACGCCTGCACTACGGAGAAAGGAGGAGAAAATGAGGGTAAAGTACAGTCCGAGAAGGAAGAGAAGGAAGAAGCTTAAAAAGCTTACAAAGGGTTACTTTGGTGGCCGTTCAAGGCTCTACAGGACTATGAAAATTGCTGTAATGAAGTCCCTCTTTTACGCTTACCAGCACAGAAGGCTTAAGAAGAGGGACTTCAGGAGACTCTGGATTGTAAGAATTAACGCTGCAGTAAGGCCTTTAGGTCTCAACTACAGCAGGTTCATCCACGGTCTCAAGAAGGCTGGAATTGAGCTTGACAGGAAAATCTTGGCAGATATTGCCGTTAGAGACCCAGAAGCCTTCAAGGCTATCGTAGAGAAAGCTAAGCTTGCTCTTCAAGGCTAAAACGTTGGGCGGGTCTTCCCGCCCTTAATCAATCCATATAAAAGAAAAATCAAACTCAAATCTGTACTTTCCAAGTTCAGAAGTCATCTTCTCTGAGCTCACGTCCGACAGTTTTACGTAACGTGGTTGCAACAGCTACCTTAAAACGTAAACATTCATCCACAAACGTAGCTGTTGCTTTTGAGACTTCCCTTAGAAGAGAACCTCTCTCCCTTTGACTCACAAAGACTACACCTCTTTGATGTCCAGCGTGGATACACAAAGTCAACGCTAAATCCCTCTTCTACAGATAGTTCTTTAACTCTATCGGTTGTTTTCTTCCTTAACCAGTAATTGAGTTTCCTGTTCAACTTTCTGCTCTTTTCTCCCTTCTTACCTCTTAACCCTTTTAGGTTTTAAAAAGAGGGGGATTAATCCCCCTCTAATTTTCATCTTCGGGGCAGCTATCTAGACAGTTATCCATACAGTTGTCGTATATATCATTTTGACAACCTGGATCGTCAGGTTCACAAAGACTGTCAGCCATGTTATCGCAGGTTTCCTCACATTCTCTTTCACAAAACTCATCCATTATCTATACCTCCTTCTATTCGTGATTGGAATTGTTTTGACTCTCTAATTCGGGACGGGTTAAGGCTATCAATCCTACGACAGGAGTTAATGTTTCCCAGTCGCGTGGGAGAAGCATAGAGGTTAACTGTAGGGCAAATAGAGCCCATCCTATTGGACCACCAAAAATTGAAGCGGCAATTTTTTGTAGGAGAGCGTTAGCTCCGAAAGAAAGTCCTCTGCCGATTATAATTTTTGCTAGATAGTTTGCTATCTTAGCTATGAAAATATGGAATTTAAAACCTAGAATTGTACGTAAAACAGTTAAACTCATTTGACCTGAAGATATGGCTTTTAGAACCTTATCTGTGTTAATTCCGGCTTCTTTTAGCTCGTCTTTTAGAGCCTCTACTAGCATCTTTTTATCTTCTTCACTTAACCCTTTCCAGAAATGTTCGATAAACCTCATCCTTATCCATTCTTCTCTTTCCAGTATTCCTTCCCAGGTATCCTCAGAATATTTGAACTTTGGTTTAGAAACATTAAAAGCTTGGGGAAGGACGTCCTTAGTTAGCATATCTAAACATACTCCATAGTTCCCACTTTTTCCTGTTATCCAATCAACGATTCCAAAACCATCGGTGAACGCCACTTCCATTCGATTAATCATTTTGTCAATGGATGCTTCTTTCCCTAATTTCTCAAGTTTTTCATCGTCCTTTAGGACTTCTTCTTTAGGTTTTCCCCACGATTCAAGATACAGGTAGATTACTCCCCTTAGCTTTGGAGGCATAGCCTCCAGAACAGGTCTTACAGCCTCGTCGAAGGTGATAGCCATGCTTACCTCCCCTCCTGTGAATAGTCTATATTTATAGTAAGACCTTAGTAACTACATGTCAATAGTTATTAACTACTTGGGAACTAGGAGGATAATATGAAAAGGCAAGGAAAGGAATCGCAAACAAAAATTTCTTCTTTTAGCATTCCTAAAGTTGCTGACGCTATGTTGACTGATCTATCTAAACTGGCTGGTGTAACTAAATCTTTGTTTTTAACTATATTACTTAATAATCTTTTACCTTTGCCTAGTAATAAAAGTTTAATTGAGAAAATTTTGGTTAAAAGCGGTCAAAAAGATAAGGAGATACTACTGAAAACGATAAATGCTCTTGCTAAGGGTTATGGTTTTCAAATCAAGGAAAAGAAAGAGAGCTTTTCTCAAGGAGTTTGGAGCATAACTTTTCTTGATCCTAAAACAGGTAGTGAATTTGAAGTTACCCTGTTAGAGGATAACTTCAAATTAAAGAGGTTTGTAGTAAAAAATCGAGATGGTGAGGAAGTAGCATTGATGAGTGAAGGTAAGTTGAGTGCACAGAATGTTCCTCTAAATATTATAGGCTTTATAATGAAAATTTTTAATTAGGCTGAATTTTGGTCTGGTAAATATCGAAACTTCTTTCTTTTTAGCGATCTTACTGGTAGTTTTCTAATTGCTCCATTATTCTTTTTTATGTTTTTTGTCTAAGGACGCTACTCTATAAATTCCAGCTTTCTCTATGACTTCAAGGTAGAACTTTAAAACCTCTGCATACAGGGAAAGCCTTCTGTCAAGTGATTCCCTTTTCTCCTTGTTGGGTTCGTAAATTTTCAGGAGAACCGTTTTAACTACTTTCAAGGTCTTCCTCTAAAAGTTTCTGGACTTTCTTAAACTTCTGAGACCTTGCTCTGTAAATCCTTGCTGTAAAGGAAGTATAATGGTGTTAAATGTCTATGTTTGGGTATGAAATTTTAACGTCCTTCTCTTAAAGTAATAATCTTTGCTACTCTGTCTTCTGGTTCAACCAGAACGTAGTACTTGACTCCTTTCCTCTCGTAGAGCCTAAACTTCACACTTCTGTCTTTTAAGGCAGTTGACTTAGATAGAAAGGAGCTTTTGTAATGTAAGGAGTTTGGGGTCTATTACAGATGACAAGGTTATCTGGTTGAACTACCGTGTCTTCTGAAATCTTCCAATCAGTAGAAATGAGAGAAATACACTCGGGACAGTTTTTGAGCCTTTCTTCAAGTTGCCAAGCTATTCTACTACTAACTGCCTGATGTTTCCAAGAAGGGGAGGGCACATGGCATAGGGAATACCCTCTATCAGCTCCCACTTTCCTTCCCAGTGTTTGTAGTCTTCGTAGGTGTAATGGGGAAGTTCGCTGTTTTTTATTAGGTTCATTCACTCTCCGTTAAAACGGTTAACTTGCCCTCTTCCATGAGAGTAATCTCCCTATCCTTCAACTTAAGTTTTATTGTCGGTTTATCAATGAGGAGGTCTATGTGGACGTTTGCCTTGACCTTTCCTCCAAAGGCGCTGTTGTCTCCGACTGCAATGTGGCACGTTCCGAGGATTTTCTCGGCCTCAAGGATGTTGGTGTAGTGTTTAGCCTTTTCGTTCGTTCCGATTCCAAACTCAGCTACGTTGTTGGCGTTCTCCTCAAGCCTGAAAATTCCCCGTAGGAACTCGGAGAACTCAACTTCTCCTGAGATTTCTTCTACCTTTCCCTCTTTAACTGTTAACCTTACGGGCTCTTTTAGCTCCCTGTCAGGAGCAAACTTTGTTACGAATATTCCCTCTGCAGAGCCTTCTACGGGGGCGATAAAGGCTTCTCCTGCCGGAAGGTTTCCAAAACTTGAGGGGGTGCAGAGCTTTCCGGTGTCGGCAAGTCCTTCTCTACCCTCTACAGAGAACCTTATGTCTGTTCCGAGTGGACAGGTTACGTGAACTTCCCTTGCTTCAGTTAGGAGATTTGATAGGAGCTTACTCCTTTCTGCCACCTTGTTCCAGTTTGCCTGCATTGAGGTGTAGAACATAAAGGGCTCAAAGAGGGGCATGCTGGCAAAACGCATTGAGAGGAAACCTGTGCAGAGCTTCCTGTAGAGGGTATGGCTTATTGAGAAGCGGTTTACTGCAACAATAACCGTTGGAAGGTTGGGGGGCTCTGTCGTTTCAAGGAGTATTTCTTTTACCTCTTCCTCTTCGCTCTCGGTAATCTCTTTCTTTAGAACCTTTTCAAGGAGGTTTTTCTGTTTCAGCTCCTCAACGAATTCACTTCCAAAGGTTGCCCTCCAGACCTCTTCCGGTGGTTCAAAGCCGTGCCTTCCTGTAGGGGAGTAACTAAGGTGGGTGATTGAGCTTGTGTGTGATGTTCCTACGAAGAAGAAGAGCTCCCCAATCCTCTCCTTGTAGCTATCTGAAAGGATTAATACCTTGTCTTCTTTCGTAACGCAGAGGTTGTGTTTAAAGAGGTTTCTTATCGCCTTCTTTATCCTCTCATCCTGCCAGTCCCAGATTCCCATCACTTCCCTCCTCTAAGAACTCTTTTGCCTTTTCTATTATCTTGTCCATCGCCGAGTCAAAGTCGTCCTCTATGATTCTCTTCCTTCCAAAGGGGTTTATCCTACTTGCTATTATCTGTCCCACGTAGAGCTGGTTTACTCCCTCTTCAAGGAGCTTGTTCCTTAGGGGGATGTAGTAGTTTTCGTAGAGCTCCTCTATCCTGTCAGCCCTCCTCCTTCTCTCCTCAAAGGCCTCACTTAGGGGCTTTTCTATGGGCTTGTCTATCCGTTTGATGAGGGAGTGGAGGGCTGAGGCCGGAAACCTCTCATTCCTTTCGTAAAGTATCCCGAAGGTTACGTAACAGGGCTCTGTGATGAAGTCAATGATTTCCTTTTCTGTTACGTTCAGAGGGAGCATTTCCCTGTATATCTTTAAGGCCTCTGTTGACTTGTCCTTTATTGAGGGGGACTTTTCTGTGTTTAGGGTTATGATGAACTTTGCCTTCTCCTCCGGGATTACTATGCAGGGGAGCTCCCCCTCAGAGAAGAGGTTCTTATAAGCCTCTAACCTGTGCTGGCCGTTGACAACGTAGTAAGTTCCCTCTTTCTCGTAAACTACGAGGGGGTCTATGAAGATTCCCACTTTGAGCATCGCCTCAGAGAGCTTTTTTACGTGGGCTTCAGAGATTTCCCTCTGGAAGGGAGCTGGCTTTAGCTCGGAGAGGGGGACGAGTTTAAACTCAAGCTCCGTTTTCCCTACGGGCTCTATGTACCTCATCGCCTCCTCTCCGTTTTAATTTTTGACTTTAAATATATTTGGCCGTTTTTCACTCCATCGGCAACTTCTTTTCTACCTGTTCAATCACGGAGAGGTTGATTTTTCCGGAGATAATTCCCTCTGCCTCCCCACCTTGCGCTAAAACCCTCCCCCAAGGGTCAACGATTACTGAGTTCCCTGCCATTTCCCCCGTTCCATTTGAGGCAACGAGGAAACGCTGATTCTCAATAGACCTTGCCGATGTTAGGACTCTCCAGTGCTCTTTACGTGCCCTTCCCCACTGGGCTGAAACGGCAAAAACCTGAGCTCCCATCTCCTTTAAGAGTTTGAATATTTCCGGGTAGCGAAGCTCAAAACATATTACCGGCGCGATAACCCCGCAGGAAGTTTCGGCCACTTTTAAGTCGCTAACGTCTCCGGCAGAGAACTGCTCCGTCTCCCCCGTCAGAGGGAAAAGCTTAACCTTTGGACGGGAAAGAACTTCCTTTCCCCTGTCTATTACCTTTATGGAGTTAAAGAACTTCCCGTTTACCTTCTCTATAACGGTAAAGACAACAGTTAAAGACATTCCCTCTGAGAATTTGGCTATGTCGTCCACTACTTTCTTAGAAAACTCTGAGGCTAAGTCCATGTCGCTGTAGAAGAAACCTGTCGGGAAAACTTCTGGGGCAACAACTAAGGACTCCTTTTCGCAGAGGTTAAAGAAGGTCAGAAACTTTGTGTAGTTCCTCTCAAACTGGCCGTCAGTGGTCTCAAACTGGATGGCAAAGGCCTTAAAGGTTTTCTTCAAGGATTTTCCTGCCTCCTTTTTTGTCCCAGACGATTTCACAGTAGGTTTTCCTCCCAGAGCCGACCTTGTAGTGGTAGTAGGCTAAGGGCTCTTTCTCAAAGTACCGGTGGTGGTACTCTTCTGCTGGATAAAAGTTTTTAAAAGGTTTTATCTCCGTAGCTATCGGTTCAGAAAAAAGGCCACTTCTTTCTAAGATTTCCTTACTCCTTAGGGCAAGTTCTTTTTGTTCCTCGTCATGGTAGAAGATGACCGTTCTATACTGGCTTCCCCTGTCTGTAAACTGCCCACCGGGGTCTGTAGGGTCTATCGCTGTCCAAAAGGTAATGAGGAGCTCCCTGTATGAGATGACTTCCGGGTCGTAGGTAACCTGAACGGCCTCAACGTGGCCTGTTTTGCCAGAGCATACCTCTTCGTAAGTCGGGTTTTCCTTGTCTCCACCTGCGTATCCGGGGATAACCTCTTTAACGCCGGGGAGGCCAGAGAAAGCTTCCTCAAGGCACCAGAAGCACCCCCCGGCAAAGGTTGCTTTCTTTAGCCTCACTTTAACTTCTCCACTACAGACATCGCCTTTGCAGCTTCCCTCGCCTTTCTCCTTGCTTCCTCTAAGGTTTCTCCCCTTGCAATTGCAACTCCCATACGCCTCTTAGGCCTTGTTGTTGGTTTACCAAATATCCTGACCCACACGTCTGGCTCTCTTAGGGCTACCTCAAGCCCTTCGTACTCTGGAGCTGAGCTGTAGCTTTTTGCGTGGAAGCAGTAGGAAGCCCCCGGAGAGATGAGCTTAATCTCCATCGGTAGACCAAGGATTGCCCTTAGGTGGATTTCAAACTCGCTCATATTTTGGCTTGCCATAGTAACCATTCCGGTGTCGTGGGGACGTGGAGAGACCTCGCTAAACCAGACCGTATCTCCTTTGACGAAGAACTCACAGCCAAAGATTCCGTAACCGCCGAGGGCGTCGGTTACTGCCTTTGCCATCTCCTTCGCTTTTTTAAGGGCAACCTCACTCATCGGTTGGGGTTGCCAGCTCTCGTGGTAGTCTCCATCAACCTGAATGTGTCCTATGGGCTCACAGAAGAGAGTTCCTTGGGTTTTCGTCCTGACTGTTAGGAGGGTTATCTCAAAGTCAAAGTCTATGAACTCCTCTATGATTACGGCGTTACCCTTACCCCTTGCGTTTTCCTGAGCGTAGTAGAAGGCTCTATCAATCTCCTCTTCGCTCCTTACTATGCTCTGTCCTTTACCGGAGGAGCTCATAACCGGCTTAACGACGACGGGCAGTCCGATTTCCTTCACGGCCTTCCTGTAGGTTTCTATGTCGGAGGCGAACCTGTAGGCAGAGGTCTTAAGTCCGAGCTCCTCAGCTGCAAGCCTCCTGATTCCTATTCTGTCCATTGTGTATTTAACGGCCTTTGCGCTTGGGACAACTACGAAACCTTCCTCTTCAAGCTCAACCAAGGCGTCTGTGTCTATTGCCTCAATCTCTGGCACTATAAAGTCTGGCTTTTCCCTGTAGACGATGTTCTTTATCTGCTTTCCGTCCTTCATGTCTATGACGTAGTAGCGCTGGGCTACCTGCTGGGCAGGGGCGTATTCGTAGCTGTCAACGGCTATGACCTCAATTCCAAGCCTTAAGGCCTCTATTGCAAATTCCTTTCCAAGCTCTCCACTTCCGAGGAGGAGAATCTTTGTTGCGTTATGGGCTAAGGGCGTTCCAATCTTCATCTCATCCCTCCAAAAGCGTTTGGGTTAATGATAACACTCTACTTCCGATTTTGTAGAATTCCGCTTACCCCAGAGGGGAGGTTTCCAAATGATAAAGAGGGCTATCTATCCCGGAACTTTTGACCCTGTGACCCTTGGTCACCTTGACATAGTGAGGAGGGGACTGGAGCTCTTCCCAGAGTTGATAATAGGGATTGCAGAGAACCCAAAGAAAAAGCCTCTCTTCACCATTGAAGAGAGGAAGGAGATGTTTGAGAAAAGCCTTGAGGAAGTTGGGCTTGCCGGTAAGGTGGAGGTTAAGACCTTTAACACCCTCCTTGTTGAGTTTGCTAAGAAGGAGGGAGCTGTAGCCATTTTAAGGGGAATCAGGATAATTTCCGATATGGACCACGAGTTTACGATGGCTTCACTCAACAGGAAGCTCTACCCTGAGATAGAGACCGTTTTCCTGATGCCCTCCGATGAGTACGCCTACCTTTCCTCTTCTGCCGTTAGAGAGATAGCCTTTTACGGAGGTGACGTTTCTCCCTTTGTAACAAAGTTCGTTGAGAGGAAGCTGAAGGAGAAGATGGAGCAGGTTAGACGGGGAGCTCTATAACGAAAGTATTCCTGTCAATTGTGTATATCTTTCCGCCGTGGTCTTCCACTATCTTTTTAACGATGGAAAGCCCGAGTCCCCAGCCGTCTTCCTTTGTTGACACGTAGGGAGCAAAGAGTTTATCGGCGATTTCTTCTGGTATGCCGGGGCCGTTGTCCTTAAAGACGATGAAAATCTTTCCGTCTTTTGAGGTGGTGGAGACGCTAACCTCTGTAGCTCCTGCCTCAATGCTGTTCTCTATCAGGTTTATTAGAACCTCCCTCATTAAGCTTCTGTCTAAGGGAATTTGGGGAATGTCCTCAAGCTCAAACTTTAAAGCCACTCTGTTCTCGTAGGGCTCAAGGGAGCTCCTTATCAGGCTGTTAACGTCTGAGAGCTTTTTCTCCGGAAGTGGTAGCCTTGCGAACTTCCTGAACTCGTCTATTAGCCTCTTTATGACCTCTACCTCTGCAAGGATTGAGTCAACGGCCTTGTCTATTATTTCACCTATTTCGGGATTTCCTTTCTTAAACTGTCTCCTTATCCTCTCAGCGTTGAGAGTAATCGGAGTTAGTGGGTTCTTTATCTCGTGGGCAATTCTACGGGCAACCTCTTTCCAAGCTTGAGCTTTTTGTGCCTTTACAAGGTCTGTAACGTCCTCAATTATGAGAATCCTGTCTGAAATCTCCGGAGAGATAATGAGCTCAACGGTTAAGAACTTTTCCCTTCCGTTTATCTCTTCTCTAACTTCTGTCTTCCTCTCTCCTTTTAAAATCAGTTCCTCAACTGCCTTTTTAAGCTCTGGGTAGCGTGAAAGGAGCTCCAAGATGTTCAACTCCCTGTTCTCTCCAGAAAAGCCAAAGAGCTCCCTCGCCCTCCTGTTGCAGGAAACGAGCCTGTAGTTTACGTCAAAGGTGATAATTGCCGGCGTGATGCTGTTTAGTATCTGCTCCATGTAGCGACGGCTCTCTTCAAGGGAGTGCTTTAGAGCTCTGAGCTGTTCCACCATGTAGTTAAAGGCCTCTATGACGTGCTTAAGCTCATCAGAGGCTTCCTCTTCTACCTTTACGTTGAGGTCTCCCTTTGAAATCTTCTGGGTTGCCCGGTAGAGGGCTTCTATCGGTATCGTTATCCTCTTCTCAAAGTAGCGTGCAAACCAGAGAGCTCCAAAGAGAACGGCTATTCCCATTATTGTGAATGTGAGGGTGTAGAGTGCCTTAATGGGGGTCTTGTAGGCGACCATTGACTCGTAGTTTGAGTGGAGCTCTGAGAGTTTCTCTATGTCCTTAACGAGCTTGTCCGGTAGCCTCTTTGAGATGCAGAAGGCTCTCCTTTTCTCTTTCTGGCAGACTATTAGGAGCTTGTTCTCGTGGTCAAGGAAGGTGTAGCTGACAGACTCCTTTAGAGAGCTTACCTCCTTGGGGTTTATCGGGATGTTGCCGACCTTCCTTACCCTTTTTCCTTCAACCTTTAAAAAGCCGTCCACTCCGTAAACTTTGAGCGTGTAGGGGTAGACGTTTTTCCTTCCCTTTAGCTGGCGAATTTTCCTCTTTAGGTCGTCGGAGATGAACTGTATGAACTGCTCTGTCGTGTCCTTGGAGATGTTCACTATTCTCTTGACCTGAATCCTTAGTAACCTGTCAAGTCCGTTGTTTACGACGCTACTTGAGAGGAAAATCGTAAAGAGGGCAGGGCCGAGGATAAGGAGAACGAAGGCAGTAAATATCTTGAGCCTTAGGTTCGTCTTAAAGTGGGGAAAGAAGAAGAGGACGAGGTTCCTTATGAAAATTGCAAAGAGAACCGTAAGGAGGATGAGAATCAGGGCAAAAAGGACGTGAAAGAGGGGGTTGTTAAGGTAAAACTCCCCCGTCAAAGAGGAGACGAGGCTCGTCCCGAAGTACCCGACGACGAGAATTCCAAGGAGTATTGACAGTATCTTAACTGCCTGCCTACGCACCTACTATCTCTCTAAGGTGGGTTACAAAGGGTAGTGAGTGTCTTATCGGATTAACTTCCCTCTCTTTAACCCTCTTAATTGCCCCCGGGAGGAAGTCTATGATGTCGCACGCCTTAAGGGCTTCTTGGGTTAACTCCTCTGCTGCCAAGTCTCCGGCGAGGGAGTGGAGGAAGACGCCAAACTTTGCTGCGTCCTCTGCCTCTACTCCCATTCCGAGGAGCGCTCCGATAACTCCACTTAGAACGTCTCCTGTTCCGGCAGTTGCCATTCCGGGATTTCCGATAACGTTTATGTAGGTCTTACCCTCGGGGGTTGCCACGACAGTCCTTCCACTCTTTAGAACTACCGTAACGCCGTACTCCTTGGCAAACTCTGAGGCGACCTCGTGGGGAGCTCTCAGTATCTCTTCCTTAGAGAGTCCCGATAGACGGGAGAACTCCCCTATGTGGGGGGTGATTATCACTTCTTGCGTTTTCGCTTTAAGTATCTCAGGAGATTCGGCCAAGGCGTTGATTCCGTCTGCGTCTATAACCATCGGCTTTTTGCAGTTCCTAATAAACTCCCTCGCAAACTCAAAGGTTTCCGGCTCGTTTCCAAGTCCGGGACCAACAACTACTGCAGAAAACTTACCCTCTGCGATGATTTTACTTACCCTCTCTATGGCCTCTATTCCGAAGTGCCCCTTGGAGGTGTCTGGGACGGGGATGGACATAACCTCAGTTAGCTTTGTTTCAAAGATTGGGTTGAGTGATGCAGGAACGATAACGGTTGAAAGGCCTGCTCCTGCCCTTAGAGCTCCTTCTGCTGCCATTACGGGAGCTCCAGTTTTTCCTGCAGAGCCCCCCACAACGGCAACGTGTCCAAAGGTGTACTTGTGGCTCATGACGTCCCTTTCTGGGTATGTAAATGCAACCTCGTCAAGGGTCAAAAGGTAGCGCTCTGGCCCTAAGATGAATGGGATATCTTCAGGTATTGATATATCAACGACGTAGAGCTCCCCGACGTAGTTACAGGCCGGTGGCATTATGTGGGCAATTTTTGGAAACCCGAAAGTAACCGTTATTTCTGCCGTTACGTGAGTGCCGATTATCTCTCCCGTGTCTGAGAAAAGCCCTGAAGGAATATCAACGGCAACTACCGTTTTACCGGACTTGTTGATTACCTCTATCAGGCTCTTGTAAAAGCCCTCTGCAGGTCTTTGAAGTCCAGTTCCAAAGATGGCGTCAACGATGAAGTCTGCGTTCTTAAGGAGGGAGTAAACCTCAATTAACTGAGACTCGCTTTTAACCACGTGAATTGGAACGGGTAGCTTAGAGAGAACCTCTGCGTTTATCTTGGCATCTCCCTTTAGTTCCTCAATCTCTGCCGTTAGGACGACTTCAACGTCATAACCTAAGTTGTAGAGATTTCTCGCGACTGCAAGTCCGTCCCCTCCGTTGTTTCCCTTACCGCAGACGATTACGGCAGAGTTCCCCTTTACTTTGCTGTAGATTACGGATACAACACCCCTTGCAGCGTTCTCCATAAGGACGATTCCGGGTATTCCAAGAACCTCTATCGTTTCCCTATCAAGGTTTCTCATCTCCTCAGCTGTCGTTACCCTCATCTCTATCTCCTCCCCTTCTTACGTTCGTACTCCCTCTTTAGCTTTTTGTACTTTTCAAGGGCGAGTCTCCTCTGAAGTGGTGAGAGCCTATCTATAAAAACAATGCCGTTAAGGTGGTCAATCTCGTGCTGGAGAGCTCTCGCAAGTAATCCTTCACCCTCTATCTCAAACTCTTCACCGTCAAGGTTTTGAGCCTTTACTTTAACGTAGAGAGCTCTCTTCACCTTCTTGTATAGTCCGGGAAGGGAGAGACAGCCCTCCTCTGCCAGTTCTTCCCCTTCGGCCTTAACTATTTCAGGGTTTATGAGGATTATGGGGTTTTTCCCCTGATTCTCCTTCCCCGAGTCAAGGTCTATAACAACTACCCTCTTTAAAACTCCAACCTGATTCGCTGCAAGTCCGACTCCCTTCTTCTCGTACATCGTTTCAAACATCTGGTTTACAAGTTCCCTTAACTCCTCGTTAAACTCTGTAACGGTTTCTGCCTTCTTCTTTAGAACCTCGTCAGGGTATATCCTTATCTGTAGTGCCATTCTGTTTTCCTCCTTAAAACCTCAAGGCTACTTTTGATATCGTCCACAGACTTGTTTTCAAGGTTAAATATATAGTTATCCGGTATCTTTTCTAAGAGGCTAAAGAAGACGTCAAGGTCAAGCTTTCCAGAGCCTATGGGGGCGTGCTCGTCCTTTTCCCCTCCGTTATCGTGGACGTGAAACTCAAAAATCCTTCCTTTGAACCTTTCTATCCAGTCAGAAAGAGGAACTTCAGAAAAGAGGTTTAGGTGACCAACGTCTATGCATACTCCAACTTTTGGTGGTAGGCTCTCTAACAGCCTTTCAAGGTGGACTGGTGAGCGGTCAAAGACGTTTTCAAGGGCTACTGGGCAGGGAGTTCTTTCTGCAACTTCTTCAAATGTTTCCACTGCCCTCTCAAACCACTCCTCGTATATCGGGTCAACTTTTGCCGGGTGGTAACCTGTATGGAATACGATGGTCTCGGCCTCTAAGATTTTTGCGGCTACGAGGGTCTCTTTAAAGCGTTTCCTTGTCGCCTTGAGGACGAGGGAGTCTGTCGCACCGGGATTAAGGTCAAGGAAGGGGGCGTGAACGGTAACTGTTCTATTTCCTATCAGCTTCCTTAGAGCCCCAAAGTCCTTAAGAGTAAACCTGTCAAGAATCTCTGAAGCCAACTGAATCTCAACGCCTATTCCAAGGGAGAGGACTTCTTCAACCCTTTTGAAGCTCTTTAAGAGCTCTTTTCCCGGAACGTGGCCAACGACCTTCATTTTATCTCTCCGTGGGTTTTATCGTAGAATTAGAATGAAGTCTAATTTTAGACGGAGTTTCAATGGGGTCAAAGCTCTTTACGGCTCTCTTTGTCCTCTTGGTTCTTTCGCCCTCTTACGGTTTTGAACTCTCAGGAGAAACAGGATTTTACAACACAGAGCTTAAAGGAGAGTATGAAAGACAGGTAGGCTATGACCTCTGGAATTCCAAAAAGGAAGGCTTCCTCCTTAAACTAAAAGTAGCGGAAGAGTTTAGGTTAGGAAGCGATGCTAAATTTAGGCTTTCAGTAACAACAGGGACAACAAAAGCGCCTTTTGTAACTCTTTTCTCGTCCGATGACGATAAACTTTTTTCGGGGGATTTTAGGAGTTTCAATTTAAGGGAACTCTACGTAGAAAAAGAGCATTTCCTTTTAGAAAACCTCTTTTTTAGGGCTGGAAAGCAACCTTTTAACCTTTTCCCCTTTATTGACGACTACTTATGGGGTGGAACTTTTACCTTTCGCTTTTCTGACACTCTCTCCTTTAGCTGGCATCAAATTGCGGGCTACGAAGGGAAATATTTACTCTTTAACTCAGAGAAAGAGGACGACGTAGACCTTTTTGGTGGTAAGTTTGACTGGAGAGCTCCCCTTGGGAAGTTTTCCGTAGGGTTCTACAGGCTTTCCGATGCTAAGGGAGAAGATGTAGGAGTTAACAAGAATACTTTTCTTTTTACCTTTAAACCTTCCCTTCAGGGAACGGTGGCTTCGTTTGCCGGAGCTCTCCAGAACGGAAAAGAACTTTTAACCGCTGAGCTTAAGCTAAAAGGCCTTGAAATTATTGGCGGTTACGCGGAAAAAGGTTTTACATCCTACGGCTTTAGGGAAGGAATTAGGGACTTAAGCTACATTTATAAACCTACGCTCTCAGATGTAACCTTCTTAAAGGCTGGAACTTCTTTCTCCCTTGAAGGCTTAAACTTGAAACTCCATACCCTCTACCTTGAAAACGTAGGTAGTGAGCTGGGAGGGGAGCTCTCTTACCCCTTTTACAGGGGGGAGCTCTTCCTTAGAGGGGCTCTTGGAACTGATGGCTCTTACTTTACTTACGCAGGTTACAGGTGGGGCGTGGACACTTCCCCTTTACCTAACTACCTTGGGAATGTTGAGGTTGAGAACTACTTTAACCTCTGGGGAGAGTACGCAGACTTTCCACAGAAAGAGTATTCCCCGCAGATTGGATACGAAGGCTGGGAGAGGGCAAAACACGTTGGCTACTGGCACTCTACCTATAAGCTCTCTTTAAAGCTTGAAGGATTCTCCTTAAAGGTATCTACCGGAAGGGACTCAAAGGTTGACTACGTTGTCTGGGGAAATACTGCCGACAACTTCCTTTACGCTCAAACTCACGGTAAGCTCTGGCACTTTGAGGAAGCCTCTTACAGCTTAGCTCCACTTACCTTTGGACTTCAGAGGGTAGAGGTTACAGGGTTCATCTCTGAAAACCTTACGGGTGTTAGCTTCTCTAAGGGTCTAAGGACTGGTGTTTTTACGGAAGAAGGTAGAAAATACCTCCTTTTTGCCTTTCCTTTAAAAAGAGGAGAGCTCCTTTCCTTCCACAAGGTAGGCGGAGAGAGAAATGTCCACCTCTTTGGATTTTCAGAAAATCTTGTCCCCTTTTCCTTTGGCTACTTAAGGGAACTATTTGAGGGCGGAAGGAAAGCTTGGGGAGCTTTCGTTAGAGGAGAAACGGAAGTTAGTGGCTTTAAAGGAGAAGTTTTCTTTAAGGTTTACTCAAAAAACTTTACCACCTTTGGAGTTAGGGAGTTTTTCAGGGACGAGGGTTTTATATACAGGCCGGGAGAGAAAGATGTTAGGTTTTTGAGGGCTAAGGTTTCTAAGAAAGTTCACTTAGGTTTTAGCAGTATAGACAAGTTCTCTCCTGAGATTTCCTTCCTCTATGACAGACTAACAAGGTTTTCAGGCGGTTACGTTGGAGAGGAAGGGGGAGTTACACTCTCGCTAAAACCGGGTAAAAGGTGTAGGCTGGAGATTGTGGAGCTCTTTGGCAGTGAAGACACCTACTACCACGGCCTTAGGTTTTCACTCTCTTGGTAGGCTCTTTGGTATAATAAAATGAGAAAATGAGTTCCTGTTCTTTAAAAGCCGAATAAGGAGAGGGCATTTCAACAACCCAAACAAAGTTCAGCAAGGTGTAACCTTCTTTTGACGTTAGCCCTTGTAGTTCAAAGAGTTGTAGTTATTTATAAATTTATTTAGAACGGGAAGACCTTGATCTCCAACACCTCAAAATTTGACCAGTTGAAATGCCCTAAAAAGTGGAAGGGTTCTTAAAGTTCCTCATAGGAGGGGAGTTTGAGGGGGGATGCCAATCCCCCCTCACAATTGTCTGCCCTAAAAAGCAGAAGGGACTGCGACCTCTCATAAGTAGGAATTTCAATGCTTGAGGGAAGTGTTGAAATGTTCCGAAAGGAAAGGGGATGCACCTTACTGTTTTAGCGAGGTTGTCAAAGGGAACTTGAGGGGGAGCTATTTAACTTAGAAAGGGGAGTATTGACCTGTGGAGTACTCGGTCGGAATTTTGACAATGACGGTATTTTTCTTGGTTTTTGACTTCTTTGAAATCAGTAAAGATGGAAATCTTTCATTCAAAGATGTCTTCATTGCTTCAGTTTCTTTCTTGGTTTTGAATTCCTTGGTTTTATGGTTCGCCAATAAGTTTTTCTTTAAGACTAACTTCCTTGATATATGGATAGTTTCTCTAAAGACTACACTTCTTATTTTCCTAATTTGTTGTCCTTTCTTTCTGCTAAAGAAGCTTCTTAAAAGATAGGGGCAAGGGGAGAAGAATCCCTTAACCCCTTTTGGTTTTTGCTATTTTAACTTCCTTAGTCTCTGGGTCGTACTCAATTCTTGGGAAGAGAATTCCTCCCTTTTCAAGTTCTTTGCCTACCTCTGTTCCACCCCAAGTTTCAAAGTCAGAAACCCTTAGCTCCTCTGCTTTCTTCTCAAGTCTTAGGAGCTCCGCCATCTTCTCAGCAGAACTCGGCATGTAAGGGTAAAGGAAGGCAGTAATGAACCTTAGTGACTCAAGCATGTTGTAGAGGACTCTATCAAGCTCTTCCTTTCCTTCCTTGTTTAGTTGCCACGGAGCTCTTCTGTCTATGTAGTAGTTGACAAAGGAGACAAACTGCCAGATTTCTTCAAGAGCTCTTGTAAGCTCAGCCTTTGGTATTAGCTCTTTTAACCTGCCGAGGGTGGCCAAGGCCTTGTTTTGTAGCTTTACGTCAAACTCGTCCTCTAAACCTTTTGGCTCTGGAACGATGCTCTTTCTGTACTTTTTGAGCATAGAGAGAGTTCTGTTAAAGAGGTTACCTAAGTCGTTTGCCAGCTCTCCGTTAATTCTTGCAACGAGCTTCTCGTAAGAGAAGTCTCCGTCAAGTCCGAATGTAACTTCCCTAAAGAGGAAGAACCTCACTTGGTCAACGCCAAATTTTTCAACAACTTCAAATGGGTCAACAACGTTACCCTTGGACTTACTCATCTTTTCGCCGTTAACGGTCCACCAGCCGTGGGCAAATACCCTCTTTGGAACTGGAAGACCTGCAGACATTAAAAAGGCAGGCCAGTAAACGGTGTGGAAGCGGAGGATATCCTTACCGACTAAGTGGAGGTCTGCCGGCCAGTAGTGGTTAAGTCTTTCTGTATCCTCAGGGTATCCAACGGCAGTCAGGTAGTTTGTTAGGGCATCAAACCAGACGTAGATAACGTGCTTTTCGTTAACTGGAACGGGAATACCCCACGTAAAACTTGTCCTACTTATGGAAAGGTCTTTTAATCCCTGTTTTACAAAGTTTATGACCTCATTTCTTCTAAACTCTGGGGCTATGAAATCAGGGTTTTTCTCGTAGAGCTCTAAGAGTTTATCCTGATACTTGCTGAGCCTAAAGAAGTAACTCTCCTCCTTAACCCTTGTGACCTCCCTTTTACACATGGGGCAGAGTTTGCCCTCAAAGAGGTCCTTCTCTGTGTAGTAGGTTTCACAGGGGATACAGTACCAGCCCTCGTACTCACCTAAGTAGATGTCTCCATTTTCGTAGCACTTTTTAAAGATGTACTGGACGGCCTTAACGTGTTCGGGGTCGGTCGTCCTTATGAAGTGGTCGTAGGAGATGTTGAGTTTTTCCCAGAGGTTCTTAAAGGCTGGAACGAGGCTGTCAACGAACTCCTTGGGGGTCATTCCCCTTTTTTCGGCAGCCTGCTGAATCTTTTGGCCGTGCTCATCAGTTCCAGTTAGAAAGAAAACGTCCCTTCCTAAGAACCTATTGAACCTTGCAATTATGTCTGCTGCTACTGTCGTGTAGGCGTGTCCTAAGTGGGGTTTATCGTTAACGTAATAGATTGGCGTCGTAACGTAGAACTTTTCCAAGATACTCCTCCCGGTATGATTTTGGGGTTATTATTATAAACTAAGGAACAGAGCCCCCTCCCTCCCCTACCGGGCAGAGCCGGTCTGAAGATTCTTCACAGTTTTTTCACGTGCGTATTATAACACATTGTCAAGTATTGTAAACTACCTAAGTGTCTAAATGTATAACTATTATGCAGGTTTAAATATTATTAAACATTAAACAGGTATGTTGAACTCCCTGAGAACTTCATTGAGTGAAGTTTTCTTGTCGGTTGACTCCTTTCTCTTTCCGATAATTAAGGCACAGGGAACTCCGTACTCTCCTGCGGGGAATTTTTTAACCCTCGTTCCCGGAATGACGACACTCCTTGCGGGAACCCTACCCCTATACTCAACAGGCTCGTCCCCTGTGACGTCTATGATTTTTGTTGAGGCAGTTATTACAACTCCTGCTCCGAGAACGGCCTCTTCCTCAATGATTGCACCCTCAACGATGATGCACCTTGAACCTATAAAGCAGTTGTCCTCTATTATTACTGGCCTTGCGTTAGGAGGCTCAAGGACTCCTCCGATACCTACCCCTCCGGAAAGGTGAACGTTTCTACCTATCTGGGCACATGAGCCCACAGTTGCCCAAGTGTCAACCATCGTTCCAGAGCCGACGTAAGCTCCTATGTTGACGTAGGAAGGCATTAAAATAGCTCCCGGCTCTATGTAAGAGCCGTACCTTGCCGTTGCAGGAGGAACAACCCTTACTCCCAGCTTTTCCCAGTTCTTCTTTAAGGGTATCTTGTCGTAGTACTCAAAAGGCCCTAGCTCCATAACCTTCATCTCGGAGATAGGGAAAAAGAGGAGTATCGCCTTCTTTACCCAATCGTTTACCTTCCAGTTGCCGACGCTTATCCTCTCGGCAACTCTCAGCTTGCCCTTGTCAATAAGGTCAACAGTTTCTCTGATTGCTTCCTGATACTTTTTCTCTTTAAGGAGCTCTCTGTTTTCCCACGCTTCTTCTATCATTCTCTTGAGCTCTTCCATCTCTACCTCCCTTTAGGAAAGTCCCTTAAAGTTGTTTGCTATGAGTATTCCTGCTGCCTCTATTTCGGCTGCTATCTTGTCAAGCTTCTTCTGGAAGAGGTTGTACATAACTACGGCGGGAATAGCCACGAAAAGTCCAAAGACAGTTGTGAGCAAAGCTTCGGCGATTCCACCTGAAAGCTGTTGAGGGTTGCCTATAACCGAAGCTCCAGTAGTTAAGACGCCGAATATCTTTATCATTCCAAGGACAGTTCCTACAAGTCCGAGTAGTGGGGAAACTGCAGCTATTGTTGCAAGTAGCGCCATTCCCCTTTCAAGCTCTAAGAATTTCCTCCTTGCCGTTACTTCAAAGGCGTGGAGGAAGTTTTCCTTTGTCGGTGTTCCAACGTTTTTAAGGGCGTCAAGGACTATTGACGTTAGGAGGTTTCTCCTCTTCTTACAGAGCTCTATAGCATTTCCAACGTTTCCTTCGCTTAAGAAGTCAACGAGGAGTCTCAGGTCCTCCCTCGGAACGAGGCGTGAAAGCCTTAAGGTAATTGCCTTTTCTATGATAATTGTTAGTGAGATAATGGATAGAAGGAGAAGTATGTAACCTACAATCCCTGACTTTTGAAGAAGGGTTAAAGTTTCCATTACTCTTTCATCCCCTCCGGTAGTTTTCTTGCAAATATCAGGTAGGCTGTGTGGGCAGGCATTCTGTCCTCTGGACGAAAGCGCTCAGGAACGAGTTTATACTTCCTGAGGAGTATCTCGCAGACCTCAACGTCCATAAAGGGCATTTCTTCAAGCTTTTTTAAGACCTCTATCACTTGGTTGACGGTTGGGACAAGAACGCCGAGCATGTTGCCGGTTTTTAGAGCTCTGTAGGCGTGCTCAATGTAGAGCCACGGCTCTCTAACATCTAAGAAGACGGCGTCCGCGTCTTTCTCGTCAAAGCCTTCGGCTATGTCCTTGTGCTTTACGATTACCCTATTTTCTAAGTTAAGTTTCCTGAGGTTTGATAGGGCGTTCTTTATGAACTCCTCCCTCTTTTCATAGCTTATCACTTTTCCCGTGTCTCCAACTATATGGGCAAAAACGGCAGTCATTGCACCACTGCCGATACCGCACTCTACCACCGTGTCGCCGGGCTTTACGTTGAGCCTTAAAGCTATATAGGCAGAGTCCTTTGGGTAGATTATCTGAGTGAGCCTGTTGAGTTTATACATTATGAAATCGTAGAGCGTGCAGGGTAGGATAACGTAGCGAAACCCTTTATGGGTCTCTACAAATTCTCCGTACCTTTTTCCTACGAGCTCTGAGAGCTCCAATTCTCCCCTGTCGGTGTTAAACTTCCCCTTTGCAAGGGAAAGGTTTAAAAAGTACTTCTTTCCCTTTTCCGGGTCGTAGAGGATTACGGTGTCTGTCTCCTTAACTACGGCCATCTTCTTTTCCCTTTTCTTCCCTTTTTACTATGAGTAGCGTTTGCCCTCTGTAGACTACGTTTCTCCTTAAGTGGTTGAGCTCCCTTATGAGAGAGACGTCTACGCCGAAACGTCTAGCAATGGAAGTAATCCTCTCGCTCCTCCTTGGAACGTAGACGTACACCTTAGAGGATGCGATGTACTTAACCAGCTCACTCCTTTTCACGTATCTAAGGGGGATGTAAACGTAGTACCCTGCTGGGACAATTCTTCTCTTAAACTGTAGGTTAAAACGTCTTGTTATCCTATATGGAACTTGGAGCTTCTTTGAGATACGGTAGAGGGAAGTTCTGGAAAGAACTTTTACCTTAACGAGCCTTTCCTTTGGGTCTTCCTCTTTAAATAGGTTGGAGCTCTTTATAAATGAGAGAACGGCGTAAAACTTTGGAACGTAATTTAGTGTCTCGTCTGGGAGTTTCGTTAAGTCCCAAAAATGTTCAGCTCCGAGCTTTTTTAACCTCTTTTTTATAGTTCCGGGGCCGGCATTGTAGGCGGCTATTGCTAAGTCCCACCTTCCAAATACCGAGTATAGGTACTTGAGATATTTTGCTGCAACGATTGTTGACTTTTCAATGTCAAACCTTTCGTCTATGTAGCGGTTCACTTTAAGGCCGTAAAGCCTTGCTGTTGCTGGCATTAATTGCCAAAGGCCTGCCGCCCCTGCCTTAGAGATGGCTGCAGGGTTTCCGTTACTCTCAACTATCGCTAAGAAGACGAGGTCCTCTGGTAGTCCTTCCCTCTTAAAGATTTCTCTAAGCGTTGGGTAGAAGAGCTTAAAGTTGTCTATTTGTGAGATGAGCTTTAGCCTGTTCCAACGGCTTTTGTAGTACGACCTCCAGAACTGAAAGGAGGGTTTATCCCAAGGAAGGTCAAGTTCTACCTTCTCCGGCAGGTCTGGGGGCTCAGAACCCTTTAAGGTTCTGCAGAGAATCAGCTCTGACTCTTCCTTCACACAGGAGTTTAGGTTGTCTATTTGAGCCCCGCAGAGGCCTGCCGGAAAAAGTAGGAGGAAAAAAAGGAGAGCTCCCGAAAATTTAGGCATTATTCATAACCTCTTCGGGCATGTCAAAGTTGGAGTAGAGCTCCTGAACGTCGTCAAGGTCTTCAAGTGCTGTGAGGAGCTTTAGAACCTTCTCTGCAGTCTCTCCTTCAACCCTCGTTGTTGTGGTCGGGATAAGGTCAAGCTTTGCCTCTTCAATCTCTATTCCGGCGCTCAGCATTCCCTTCCTGACGTCTTCAAGCTCAGAAGGCTCTGTGTAGACTATGAACTTGTCGTCCTCCCTCTTAACATCCTCAGCTCCGGCTTCAATTGCAGCCATCATAACGGTATCTTCATCGTACTTTTCAGCAGGGACGATAATTACGCCCTTCCTCTCAAACATCCAAGAAACGCACCCGGAAGTTCCGAGGTTTCCGCCGTACTTTGAAAAGACGTGTCTAACCTCTGCAGCAGTCCTGTTCCTGTTGTCCGTTAGACACTTAACGATTATTGCAACGCCTCCGGGACCGTAACCCTCGTATGTAATCTCCTCGTAGGTCTCTCCGGCAATTTCGCCAGTTCCCCTCTTGATAGCCCTCTCTATGTTCTCCTTGGGCATGTTGAACTTCTTGGCCTTCTCAATGGCAGCCCTGAGCCTTGGGTTAAACTCTGGGTCACCGCCTCCTTCCCTTGCTGCAACGGTGATTTCCCTTGCCAGCTTCGTGTATAGCTTACCGCGCTTAGCGTCCTGAGCTGCCTTTCTATGTCTTATGTTTGCCCATTTGGAATGTCCAGCCATGGAGTTACCTCCCAGATTTTGTTCAAGAGAGAATATAGACTGCCCTCTTTAAGGCTCAATCCCAGTTACTACAAGCTTTCCATGCTTTACGCCCTTTAACGTAATAATTCTATCGGCAAGCTCCTTTATTCTGCTGGCCTTTCCTCTAACAGCTATCGTCTCAAGGCAGTGGTGGTGGTCTATGTGGATGTGCATAGTTGATATTATGTTCTCAAGGTAGCTGTGTTCTATCTCCGTTATTCTGTCGGTTAGCTCCTTCTGGTGATGGTCGTAAACTATCGTTATCGTTCCAAAAACTTCTCTGTCCTCCCCTATGGACTCCTCTATCAGAGCGTTCCTTATGAGGTCCCTTATGGCCTCAGACCTGCTGACGTAGCCTTTCTTCTCTATGAAGTTGTCAAACTTCTCTAAGAGCTTCTCGTCTATTGAGATGGCAAAACGGGCTACTCTTCCCATTTCTTAAACCTCTTGAATGGTCTTATTCTGTAGTCAACGTTTAAAGTTTCTGCCAGCTTCTTAAAGGATTCTTCATCAAATCCGGGATAGCTTACTGCCGTTATTGTAACTTTAAAGCCCTTCTCCTTTGCGTCCTTAATGAACTTTAAAGCAGACTCCCAGCTTCCCTTTCCGAAGGAAGGCCTGACTACCCTGTAGTACTCTTCTGGTGATGAGGCGTTGAGGCTAACGCTAAAGGAGTCAACAAGTCCTTTTAGCTCGTCTAAGATGTCCTCTTTGCCGGTTATGAGGTATCCAAGTCCACAGGTGTTAACCCTTATCCGTTTAGCTCCCATCTTCTTGAGCCAGTTCAGTACCTTCTTCATATCCTCAAAGCGGGTAAAGGGCTCTCCGTAACCGCAGAAGACAACTTCTTCGTAAATTCCGGGGTTCTTGACCCTGTACATGTACTCCTCGGCTACGTGTTCTCCTTTAAGGTTCAGGTTGTAGCCGAGGATAAAGTCCTCAGACCCCCTAAAGCAGAACTTACAGTTACAGGGGCAGTCAGTAGAGAGGTTTAGGTAGAGCCTGTTCCCTACAGGGTAGGCAAGCCTTTCCTTTTTTTCTGCGTCGCTTAGTGGAAGGTTAAAGAGGCGCTTTGCGTTGATGGTGGTTATCCTGACGATGTCTGTAAAGTTTAGTCCAAGTTCTTTGGCTATGGTTAGCGCCGTGTGGGCAACAAAAACAGGCTTGTTCCTCTTACCCCTTACGGGCTGTGGGGCTAAGTAGGGACAGTCAGTTTCAATTAGTAGCCGTGAGCTTGGGACAAACCTTAGAGTTTCCCTTAGGGCGCTGTTCTTTGGGTACGTGACAGGTCCGGCGTAGGAGATGTAGAGACCTGCGTCAAGGGCTGCCTCAAGGAGTTCCCTCTCTCCACTAAAGCAGTGGATAACCCCTCTGACGCCGTTAAACTTCGTCCTTATGAACTCTGCCATCTCTTTGGCAGCGTTCCTCGTGTGGACTATTATCGGAAGGTTTAACTCCCTTGCCGCCTCAACCTGCATCTCAAAGACTTCGTACTGCTTCTCTTTCGGTGAGAGGTTTCTGTAAAAGTCAAGTCCTGCCTCTCCGACTGCTACAACTTTGGGGGAACTCTTGGCAATTTCTAAAAGCCTCTCGTAGTCCTTCTCGGAGTAGTTCTTTGCCTCGTGGGGGTGGATTCCTACAGAGGCGTAGATGTTCTTCCCTTTATGGGCAACGTCTATCGCCTTTAGGCTATCTTCAAGGTCACAGCCAACGGTTATGACTGCAGTTAGCTTGTCCTCGCACTCCTTTATGACCTCTTCCCTGTCCTCGTCAAACTGGGGGAAGTGGATGTGGGCGTGAGTGTCTATCAAGTCTACCTCCGTCTAAGTATGGAGTTGTAACCGTCCTTTTTAAGCTCTTCCTTTACTTTAAGGGCGTCCTCTTTTGAGGAGAAGTAACCTACTATAACCTTAATATACTTACCGTGATGGGTAACAGTTTTCGCCTCGTAACCCTTTTCCCTTAGCTTCTCAGCGAGCCTTGAGGCGTTAATTTTATTCCTGAATACGCCAACTTGGAGGTAGAACCTGCCTTCCTCTTCCTCCTTTTCCACAACTTGGGGCTTAGGATGAACGGGCTTTGGTTGAACCTCTGGCTTTTGAAACGGAGGTGCTGAGAGGGAGCTGACATCTTGCTGGCTACTTTCTTCTTGCTTTTGACTCTCCTTTGATTCCTCTGCTTTGCTCTCCTCCTCTCCCTCTTCAGTTTCTTCCTCAGTTTCCTCTTCTGCCTTTTCACTAACGACTTTGTCCTCTATCGGCCTTGAGACGGGGCTTATTTCGGCAAGGGTTTTTAAGAGCCTCTGTTTTTCTACCTCAAACTTTGCCTTTGCTTCTTGAAACCCCGCCTCCTTCCCCACCATGTAGCCGATGATGTATGACAGGACAAATATGACGGTAGCCACTAAGATAAGGATGACCTGTAACCTCCTATCCCCTTCCATCACATCCTCCTCGGTGCGTTTATGTTAAGGATATCAAGGCCAGTTTTTATTGTTTTCCTTACGGCCTCTATAAGGTAGAGCCTTGCAGAAGTTAGCTCTTTCTTTTCCTCGTCAACAACCCTGTGCTTGTTGTAGAACCTGTGGAGTTTTGAGGCCAAATCTATGAGATAGTAGGTGAGCCTATGGGGTTCTCTCCTCTCTGCAGCTGCCTGAAGCTCGTAACGGAGCATGTAGCATCCAGTTATTAACTCTTTTTCCTCCTCTGAAGAGAGGAGGTTGAGGTGTTCGTCCCTTGGTTCAAGCCCCCTCTCCTTTGCTTTATCAATTATGCTACAGAGCCTTGCGTGGGCGTACTGGACGTAGTAGACGGGGTTTTCGTTCTTTGCTGAAAGTGCCAAGTCTATGTCAAAGTCAAGGGGAGTGTCGTGGCGCTTTAAGAGGAAGAAGAACCTTACTGCGTCAACGCCGACTTCATCCATTAGCCACCTTAAGGTTACAAAGTTTCCGGCTCTCTTTGACATCTTTACTTCCTGACCACCTTTAAAGAGCTTAACAAGCTGTATAAGGACAACCTCAAGCCAGTCGGGGTCTTTTCCAAGGGCTTCTATTGCAGCTTTTACCCTTGGGATGTAGCCGTGGTGGTCTGCTCCCCAGACGTCAATGGCCTTGTCGTATCCCCTCTCAATCTTGTTGTAGTGGTAGGCTATGTCTGAGGCAAAGTAGGTGTACTCACCGTTTGAACGCCTTACAACCCTGTCTTTATCGTCTCCAAAGAGGGTTGTTTTTAGCCAGAGAGCTCCGTCCTTTTCGTATAGAAGTCCTTTTTCGTCTAAGAGCTTTAATACCCTCTCAACCTCTCCTCTCTCATAAAGTCCCTTCTCGCTAAACCAGCTGTCAAACTCTACGCCGAGCTCCTTTAGGTCCTCTTTTATCTCTTTAAGGAGCTCCTCCTTTCCAAACTCTGAGGCTACTTCAACGGCCTCTTCTTCTGGGAGCTCCAAAATGTCAGGCCTCTCTTTTAGTAGTTTTTCTGCCAGCTCTTTTATGTACTCCCCTTTATAGCCGTCTTCAGGGAAGGGATAGTCTTCCCCTTTAAGTTCCTTCATTCTTGCGTAAATGGAGAGTCCCAGTAGCTTTATCTGTCTTCCTGCGTCGTTTATGTAGAACTCCCTCTCTGGGCTGTAGCCCGTTAACTTCATTATTCTGTATAGGACGTCTCCAACGACTGCTCCTCTTCCGTGCCCTACGTGTAAGGGGCCTGTCGGGTTTGCGGAGACGTACTCAAGGAGAATTTTCTTACCTTTCCCGATGTCTGAAACGTAAAAGTCTGTTTCTGCTACCTCTCTTAGGAGCTTTACGTAAAAGTTCTGGCTAAATGTGAAGTTTATAAAACCTCCACCGGCTACTTCTACCTTCTCAAACTCTGAAAGCTGAGAAAGCTTTTCAGAGAGCTCCTGTGCAATCACAAAGGGCTTTTCCCTTAGCTCCCTTGCCAGCAGGAATGAGACGTTTGTTGCAAAGTCTCCAAACTCCTTTTTCTTTGGCTTTTCAAAACTTGCCCTCTCTACTACGGAAACTTTATCCTCTCCGTAAACTTCCTTTATAGCTTCAGTTACCTTTTCCCTCACAAACTCCTTCATTTTCTACCCCTTCTCTTTAGTCCCTTTGCCAAAGGGAATTCTACCACTTGACCTTTTCTCTTGTGATTTCTTTGGGTTAATTTTAATTGGTCGTAATGCTAAGGTTTGAGGGAGTAACTTGAAGGTAAGGGTTAAAGTTTTTGTTACTGGACTTGTTCAAGGGGTTGGTTTTAGGCCTTTCGTTTATAGGCTTGCTAAGGAGCTCGGGTTAAAAGGTTATGTTCTGAATTCGGAGCTTGGAGTTGTGATTGAGGCTGAAGGGGAAAAGGAGGAGCTCCACACTTTTTTAATAAGGCTTCAAAAGGAAAAACCCCCGATAGCCAAGATTTTCAGCCTTGAGTATAAGTTCTTAGAGCCCGTTGGATATAAGGACTTTGAGATAAGGAAGAGCGAAAAGGGTGGAGAGGTAAAGGTCTCAGTCCTTCCAGACCTTGCAACGTGTAGTGAGTGTTTAAAGGAGCTCTTTGACCCAAAAGACAGGCGCTACCGCTACCCCTTTATAAACTGTACAAACTGTGGCCCTCGTTTCACGATTATAGAGGAACTCCCCTACGATAGACCGAACACGAGTATGAAAGAATTTAAAATGTGTGAAAAGTGCCTCTCTGAGTATGAAGACCCTACAGATAGACGCTTTCACGCCCAGCCAAACGCCTGCCCTGAGTGTGGCCCTACCGTCTCTTTCTTTGACGAGGAGAAAAGCTTAGTTGCTGAAGGAGAAGAAGCCCTAAGAAAAGTTACCGAATATTTAAAGTCTGGAAAGATTTTAGCAGTAAAGGGACTTGGGGGCTTTCACTTAATCTGTGATGCAACGAACGAAGAGGCTGTTAAAGAGCTCCGCCATCGCAAGAGGAGGGAAGAAAAGCCCTTTGCCGTTATGTTTCCTGATATAGAAACTGTTAAGAGGTACGCCTTCGTTTCTCCCTTAGAGGAGAGAGCTCTCACATCAGTTGAAGCTCCCATTGTAATTCTCGACAGAAAGCCAGACACAGACCTTGCAGAGTCCGTTTCTCCGGAGAACTCTACAGTCGGGGCTTTCCTACCCTATACGCCACTACACTACATAATACTCAGGGACTTTAAAAGGCCAATCGTTGCAACAAGTGCTAACGTTACAGACGAGCCGATAATAAAGGACAACGAGGGAGCTCTCTCCATTATTGGCAGTATTGCAGATGGAGCTCTGGTTCACAATAGGCGTATAGTCCGTCGCTGTGACGACTCCGTTGTCAGAATAGTGGCCGGAAGACAAGTTCCAATCCGTCGCTCAAGGGGTTTTGTTCCTCTACCGGTTCTACTTCCCTTCTCTTTAAAGAGACCTGTGTTAGCCCTTGGCGTCCACATGAAGAACACCGTTGCCGTTGCAAAGGAGAACAAGGTTTACATCTCACAGCACGTAGGCGACATTGACAACCCAAAGGCAGAGAGCTTTTTTGAGGAAGTTGTTAGTGATATGCTGAACCTCTTTGAGGTAGAGCCGGAAGTTGTCGTCTGTGATAGACACCCCCTTTACTACTCTACCCGATTCGGAAAAGAAAAGTTTTCGGATAAGCTCGTTCAGGTCTTCCACCACCACGCCCACGTTATATCCTGTATGGCAGAAAACGAAGTTCCCCTTGAGAGTAAGGTCATAGGAGTCTCCTTTGACGGGACAGGCTACGGGGAGGACGGAACTATCTGGGGAGGAGAGTTTTTAGTTGCCGGGTATACAGAGTTTGAGAGGAAGTTTCACCTTAAGACCTTTAGGCTTCCCGGTGGCGATAAGGCCGTGAAAGAACCCTACAGAGTTGCTGTTTTCCTCCTCTTAGAGTCCGGCATTGACCCGAAAAAAGTTTTAAAGGTTGAGCCTAAAAGGCTGTTATTTATAGAACAGATGGTAAAAAAGGGAATAAACTCTCCTCTAACCTCAAGTATGGGAAGGCTGTTTGACGGCGTTTCTGCTATTTTAGGAATAAGGGAGAAGGTTAGTTACCAAGCTCAGGCAGCCATACTTCTTGAGCAGAGAGCTCTTAAGTTCAACACGGAAGAATCCTACCACTTTGACCTTTTTGACAGTGAGGTTGACTGGAGACCGGTTATTGAGCAGTTAGTAAAGGATAAAAGTTCCCTTTCTGTAGAGGAGATAGCGAGAAAGTTCCACAACACGGTTGTTAAAATGGTTGTTGAGGTTGTTGAAAGGCTAAGGGACGAAACGGGTCTTAACGCCGTTGCCCTTTCTGGTGGGGTTTTCCAGAACAGGCTTTTAACGGAGGCTCTATACAGAACTTTAACTAAAAGAGGTTTTAAAGTTCTCCTTCACCAGATAGTTCCTCCCAACGATGGAGGAATTTCCTTAGGACAGGCCGTTTACGGAGGGCTAATTTGAGGAAGGTGCTAAAAATAGAAGGCATTCCGCTAACTGAGGGGCACTCGGGGCTTTACCTTGAGGTTGAAGACGGCGTAGTAAAGGAGGGTTTTTACTTTGCCCTCGTGCCGGTTCGGGGTTTTGAAACCCTCCTCATAGACAAAGAGGCGATTTCTGCTCCCATTATTACCTCTCGGATTTGTGGGCTCTGTCAGGTAACCCACGCTATAGCTTCCGCAAGGGCAGTTGAGGCGGCAGCCGGCATAGAAGTTCCTCCGGAGGCTGAGCTCCTAAGGGAGGTTCTCGGCCTTGCAGTACGCGTATACAACAACTTCCTCCACCAGATAGTGATTTCTGAGGACCTCTTCCCCGAAAAGGATGAAAGGTTTTCCTTTATCAAGAGAGTTCAAAGAGTAAGGAAGTTTACAGGTGAACTTCTTGAAACCTTGGGCGGAGAGATAATCCACTCGCCAAACGTAAGGGTTGGGGGAATTTCAGAACCTGTTGAGGACTCTATAAGGGAAAAGCTCCTCTCCTCCATAGAGGAGATAGAGCCTCTGGTTAGGGAGCTCTATGAAGAGTTTACAACTGGAATAGATAGGATGTGGGAAAGGGAGGGCTTAGATGAGACTTTCGGCTCTCATGACCTACCCTTTTTCTCCACAGATAAGTTCTACGGGAAACCTTTTGACTTTAATAGGATTACCTTTAAATACCCCCAAGAGCTCTTTGAAGGAGAGCTAAAACGGGAAGTAACGAACCTCTATCCCTTTATTGACGGTTTACCCGTTGAGACCGGGCCCAGAGCAAGGAAAGTTCTCTTTGAAGGTTACAGGCCGAAAGGGGGAGTGAAGGAGCTCCATATCTTGCGGGCTCTGGAGAATTTAGAAGCACTTGAAAGGATAAGGGAGATTCTTGAAAACCACTCTTTTAACGGAGAACTTTGGAACAGAACCTTCCCTACCTCAGACGGAGAAACTTTGGGTGTTGGAGTTCATGAGGCTCCTCGGGGGACTAACCTTCATGCCGTCAAGTTGGACAAGAGCGGGAAAATAACTTATTATAAGATTGTAGTTCCTACAGAAATTAACCTTATAGCTATTTCACGAGCTCTAAGGGGTGTGCCTGCGTCAAAGGTGGAGTTCGTGGTGAGAGCTTACGACCCCTGCATAGTTTGTGCTGTACACTAAGGGAGTTCGTAATGTTCTTCTCAAAGGAGGATTTTATATTTGAGGATGACCTCAAGGTAAAAGTAGGTTTCTTCCACTTTTCCAGCTGTTCGGGATGTCAAGTTTCCTTCCTTGACATGTTTGAAGATGCCGTTGAAATACTTGATACGGTAGAGCTTGTCTACTCCAATATGTTAACGAAGAGGGAAACTATACCCCGTATGCACGTTGCCTTCGCAGAAGGAACTTTGTGCATAGAAGACAAGAGACACCTCTCTTTAGCAAGGGAGCTTGCAGAAAAAGCAAACATAATCGTTACGGTTGGAGCTTGTGCTTCCTTCGGCGGAATAAGAAGGTTAAGCGTTGGGAGTCAACCTCCCCAACCGTCGCATCAGTCCTTTATTCCACTAACAGAAGTAGAGATACTTAAGGGAAAGATTAAGTACGCAATTCCCGGCTGTCCTCCCAACCCATCTTTGCTCTACAACTTCATGCTGGCTCTCCTTGAGGTAAACGAGGATTTCTTACAACCCTTTGAATTTATGGCTTCCTCTAAGGACGCTTCCGGCTACGATGTTGTCAAGGAAGTCATAAATAAGGGACTCTGCGTAGGATGTGGAACGTGCGTAACTGCGTGTCCGGCAAGGGCCCTTGGCTTTAACTACACTTACGGGAAGCCAACCTTTAATCCATTGTTCTGCGTTCACTGCGGTTCGTGCCTTGCAGCGTGTCCGCAGAGTTTCAAACCTTATCCACAACCGGTTTACTAAGAGGAAGAAATGCTAAGGCTGGATAGGAACTTCTTGTTGGGGAAGGTAAAAAGCATCTATCGTGTAGTTTCTGAGGGGGAAAATCCTCTCCAGTTAGTTCTTAAAAAGGTGATGGAACTGGAAATCATAGATGGGGTTCTTTCTGCAAAAAGGGAAGAAGAAAAGATAGTTCCAAAGCTCTTTAGAACTCCTGCTGAGATAGAGCTCTCTCCTATAAACAGCTCTTTTGGAATAAACACCCTTCTTAAAAAGGCCATTCAGAAGTATCACCTGAGTAGAATTGCGGTAGTTGCTCCTTCCTGCGTGATGGACGGCTTAAACAAGACCCAGTACTACGGTATCGGTTGTAACTGGGTAAAGACAGCGGTAGCTCTAAAAGTGGGTATCCTCTGTACCGGAGCGCTTACTCAGGAGAGTTTAAGCTGTGAAGTCCTTGACCTTTTGGGTGAAAGAGAAGAAGTTGAAAGGTGCTATTACACGGAGTTGGGTCTGGTTTATAAACTCTCCTCAGGGAAGGAGCTCCCGGTCAACGTGGAAGTTCACCACCACTACGTGAGCTCTGCCTGTAGGTACTGTTTGAACCTTTCAGCCAGAGGTTCGGATATAACTTACATTCCTGAAAGGGAAGAAAACAGCGGAATATTTATAATAAGGAGTGAGAGGGGGTGGAGAACCCTCGGATTGCTCCAGAAGAGGTTTCCTTCTCTCCTGAAATTTAATATTTTAAGAATATCAGACATTTCTTACGTTGAGGAACTCCTTAGGAAAAAGATGATTCTCAACATAGACTCTATCTTAGAAAGGGTTGAAATGGGACTACCGGGTTCCAAGTGGGATGGAAATAGGTTTAGGAA
Organism: Phorcysia thermohydrogeniphila; assembly: GCF_004339575.1. Lineage (NCBI taxonomy): Bacteria > Pseudomonadati > Aquificota > Aquificia > Desulfurobacteriales > Desulfurobacteriaceae > Phorcysia > Phorcysia thermohydrogeniphila. The sequence continues at coordinate 394,551 of NZ_SMFV01000001.1, read as the reverse complement.
GTTTTACAGAGTTTGGAACGCGATAAGCGACTTTAATATTGAAGAGGAGGTATTCTAAAATGATTACCTACGAAAGTGTTCTGAAAGAAGAGTTCTTAGAGAAGGCAGAGTTCCTTAAGGTTCTTGGTCATCCAGAAAGGCTTGCAATAGCTCTTCTTGTTTACGAGCAAGAAATGTGCGTTAAGGACTTAGTTAACATCCTTGGAATTTCCCAGCCAAAGGTTTCCCAACACGTTGGACTGATGAAGGAGCTGGGAATCCTTTCCTTTAGGAAGGAAGGAACGAAAGTTATGTATAGGCTTTCCAATCCTGTTGTAAAGGAAATTTTAGACATCCTGTTTGGTTAAAGTCTTCCAGTTCTACTTATCTCTTCTCTTTATCTTCGTGTGGAGGGGGGTGTTATTTGTTGAATTCAGGATTGGCTGTGGTGGTTGTTTTTTTTTACCTGCCCGATTTTCTCGTTAGCATATAAAGAATTCTTTATATAAAAAATACTTAATTAAGTATCATAAAATTCAAAATAAAGAAAATAAAATCTTTATGATACTCTTGACGAGCTTAAAGACTTTCTCTAAAATCTTGTAAAAAGTTGATGCATAAACTGATATAAGGAGGACAAAATGGATAGAAGCATCTTTATGGGGGGACTCCCGGGAACCGTTTCACGAAGGGGGTTTCTTAGAGCCTGCGCTATAGCAACAGCTGCTATGGGACTTCCGATGGAAATGGTGACCAAAGTGGCAGAAGCTGCCCAGAACCCTCAAAGGCCCCGCGTTGTTTGGCTTCATTTTCAGGAGTGTACGGGGTGTTCAGAGTCTCTCCTTAGGGCATCACATCCAGACTTAGCATCTCTAATCCTTGACCTGATTTCCCTTGACTACCACGAAACTCTCATGGCTGCTGCTGGTAAGCAGGCGGAGGAAAACTTAGAAAAAGCTATAGAAGAAGGTAACTACATTTTAGTAGTTGAGGGAGCAATTCCCCTCAAGGATGGGGGAGTTTACTGTAAGATTGCTGGAAAGACAGCAGTAGAAATACTTAAAAAAGCGGCAGAGAAAGCAATTGCAATAATTACAATTGGAACATGTGCTTCCTTTGGCGGAATCCAAGCAGCTAAACCCAATCCAACGGGTGCAGTAGGCGTTAGGGACATCATCAAGGACAAGCCAATCATCAACGTCCCCGGCTGTCCACCAAACCCTCACAACTTCCTCTCTACCGTTCTGTACTACCTCACCTTTAAGAAGCTTCCTCCAACTGACAGGTATGGAAGACCCCTCTTTGCCTTCGGAAGGAAGATTCATGACCACTGCGAAAGAAGGCCTCACTTTGACGAAGGAAGGTACGTTGAGCAGTTCGGAGACGAAGGACACAAGCTTGGCTTCTGTCTCTACAAGGTTGGATGTAAGGGACCTGAAACCTACTCCAACTGTCCAGTTATCAGGTTTAACGATGTAGAAGTATGGCCTGTCTCCGTCGGTAACGGTTGTTACGGCTGTACAGAGCCAAACTTCTGGGATACCATGTCTCCGTTCCACAAGAGGTTGCCAAACGTCAAGATACCCGGTGGTAAGGGAATTCAGGCAAGCGCTACTGAAATTGGAAAGACAGCTCTTGGCGTTACAGCAGCGGCTATTGCAGTTCACGCTGGTGTTGGTATCGCCAAGAAACTTGCGACAGGTTCCAAGTCTGAAGAGTAACTAAAAACTCTATGGGGAGGTTTCAAAGATGGCTAAAAGAGTAGTCGTTGACCCTATTACGAGAATAGAAGGTCACCTTAGAATAGAGGTTCTACCAGAGAACGGCTACATAAAGGATGCCTACTCCTCTGCTCAGATGTGGAGGGGAATAGAGATAATCCTACAGGGTAGAGAGCCAGACGATGCGTGGATGTTTACCCAGAGAATTTGTGGAGTTTGTACAACTGTTCACGCTATAGCTTCCGTTAGGTCTGTTGAGAATGCTCTTAACCTTGAGGTCCCCTACAACGCTCAGATGATTAGAAACATCATAATTGCAGCCCATGCCCTCCACGACCACATCGTTCACTTCTACCACCTTTCAGCCCTTGACTGGGTTGACGTAGTTTCTGCCCTTAAGGCTGACCCTCATAAGACCGCTAAGCTTGCAGAGAGCATCTCTGACTGGAAGTTAAACGGTGCTTCCGTATTTAAGGCCGTTCAAGAAAAGCTCAAGAAGTTCGTTGAAAGCGGACAGCTTGGCCCCTTTGCCAACGGTTACTGGGGACACCCTGCAATGAAGCTTCCACCTGAGGTCAACCTCTTAGCGGTTACCCATTACCTTCAGGCCCTTGACTACCAGAGAAAGGCCGACATGGCAATAGCCATCTTGGGCGGTAAGAACCCTCACATCCAGAACCTTGCAGTAGGTGGCGTTTCTACTGCTGTTAATCCGGACCACGAAGCAACCCTCAATATGGAAAGGCTCTACTACATCAAGCAACTCCTTGAAGAGGTTAGAGAGTTCGTCCACAAGGTTTACGTTCCTGACGTGATTGCTATATGTGCTCTCTACAAGGAGTGGCTTCAGTACGGAAGGGGCGTTGACAACTACCTTGCAGTTCCAGACCTTCCACAGGATACAAAGGGAGAAGTGTTTGACCTTCCGGGCGGAACGATATTTGGGGGAGACCTCTCTACGGTCAAGCCGATTAAGAGGTTTGGAGACCCCTACTTTGTTGAGAACGTTCGTGAGTGTATTGCTCACTCTTGGTACAAAGGAGACTGGACCAGACATCCTTGGGAAGAAGAAACCGTTCCTTACTACACCGGATTTAAGCCAGATGGAACTGTTGACGAGAAAGGTAAGTACTCTTGGGCTAAAGCTCCAAGGTTCAAACGTGGCAACGAGTACGTTCCGATGCAGGTTGGTCCTCTTGCGCAAGTTCTCGTCGGATACGCCCTTGGACACGAGCTTACGAGGAAGTACGTTGATAGAGCTCTCTCAACTCTTAGCAGCTTAGCGGGCGTGAAAGTGGACGTAGATGCTCTCCAGTCCACACCGGGAAGACACCTTGCAAGGGCTATAAGGGCTCAGGTAATCTCCGACCTTGCGATAAAGCAGTGGGAGCAACTCGTTGACAACATTGGAAGGGGAGACCTTGAAATTTACAACCCACCTTCCTACCCAGCAGGAGAGATAAGGGGATGCGGCTTCCACGAAGCTCCAAGGGGAACTCTCTCCCACTGGTGCGTTATTGAAAACGGAAAGATTAAGAACTACCAGTGCGTAGTTCCTTCTACTTGGAACGTTAGCCCAAGGGATACAAAGGGACAAATGGGACCTTACGAGGCATCCCTCATTGGTAACCCAATAGCCGACCCAGAGAGGCCTCTTGAAGTTCTCAGAACAATCCACTCCTTTGACCCTTGCCTTGCTTGTGCTGTACACGTAATTGACCCGAAGGGAGAGGAAATAGTTAAGGTGAAAGTTCTTTAAGGGGAGCGGCGCCTCCCCCTTTTTAAGCCTATAGTAGGGAGGACAAAATGGCTGTTTATGAGAAAAAGTACGTCTGGAGCATACTGCTCAGGCTCTTTCACTGGTCCTTTGCACTGTCAATTTTTACCCTCATAGTTACGGGACTTTACATAAACTGGCCTTGGACAAACACTTGGATGGAAGGAAGCCACCAGTTCACGATGGCTACTATGAGGTGGATACACTTCATAGCTGGTATGATTTTTACCTGTGCGGTAATCCTCAGGCTCTACCTTTGGTTCTTCGGAAACAAGTATGAAAGGCTTACGGACTTCCTTCCGATTAACGGGAGAAACGTAAAGAACCTCTTTTCTACCCTCCTCTACTACGCATACCTTACAAACGAACATGAGGAGAGAGCTGGACACAACGCTTTAGCAGGAACTGCTTACTTCTTCACTATCATTCTCGCAGTTATTCAGGCCATTACAGGACTTTACCTTCTCTATCCTGAGAGCAATTTCTTTGGCTCACTTGGTTCTATCTTTGGAACTCAGCAAGAGGCAAGGTTCATACACCATCTTATCAACTGGTACTTTGCTTGGTTTATCCTCGTTCACCTCTACATTGTAGTTTGGAACAGCATCAGGAATCCAGAGGGTCTTGTTTCTTCAATCTTTGACGGTCACAAGTTTCTCCACAAAAAGTAAACCTTGTAAACTTTAACTTTGAACTTTAAAGGGGGAGGTTTCTCCCCCTTATATTTTTAAGGAGGAACTTAGGTGGAAAAGATAGGAGTTATGGGAGTAGGGAACGTTCTCCTTAGGGACGAAGGTTTTGGAGTGAAGCTTCTCTATATCCTTCAAGCAAAGTATGAATTTCCGGACAACGTTATCCTCATAGACGGAGGTACTGCCGGAATTCTCCTTTCTCCAGAGATTGACCAACTTGATAAGCTCCTCATCATAGACGTAGTAAGGGCAGAGGGAAAGCCGGGAGACATAAAGCTCTACGAGAAGGAAGATTTCTTTCTGGATAGATTACCTTTAAAACTCTCTCCCCACCAGCTCGGCCTTCAGGAAGTTTTACTTTTGAACGAGATAAAGGGAAGTTGTCCCAAGGAGATAAAGTTGGTTGGAGTTATTCCCAAGTCCATAGAAACGGGAACTAACTTGTCGCCCGAACTGGAGGAAAAGATACCTGAAGTTGAAAGGTTAGTTCTTGAAATACTAAGAGCTTGGGGAGTAGAGCCGAAAGAGAAAGAAGAGCCTGAAACCCTTAACCTCTGGTGGGAAAAGAAACCTTCTGAGGAGGCTTGAATGTGTGTAGGCGTTCCTATGAAACTTGTGGAGATTGACTATCCTATGGCTGTTGCTGAAGCCAAAGGAGTGAGAAGGAACATTAGCCTAATGCTCTTACCTGAGGATAAGGTGAAGGTTGGAGACTACGTGATGGTTCACGTCGGAAATGCTATAGAAGTCATTGACGAAAAGGAAGCTAAGGAGATCTGGAAGGTTCTTGACGAAATTATAACGGTACTTGATAAAGAGGGAAAGTAAGCATGCATGAAACCTCAATTGCTTTGGGGCTTCTTCGTTCTCTTTCTGAAATTGCAGAAAGAGAAAAGGCGAAGAAAATAACCAGAGTTAAGGTAAAAATTGGAAAACTTTCAGGTATTGTTATTGATTCCTTTAAGTTTGCCTTTGATGCCCTTAAAGGGGAGTTTAAAGAAGTGAAAGATGCCGAGCTTCTGGTGGAGGAAGTTTCTTTAGTTTACAAGTGTAAAGATTGTGGAAGAGAATTTGAAGTGGACTCTGTCTACTTTCCTGAGTGTCCAGCCTGCAAATCTTTAAATCTTGCCCTTATTAGTGGGGAGGAGCTTGAGGTGGTGGAGGTTGAATTAGAGGTTTAGAGAATGAAAGTTAAGGAAATTTTTAACAGTGATTTCGCGATTTACTACGAAAAGGTAATAAACAGGCTTACAAGTCCAATACAGATAGATAAGTGGCGAAAGACTTTAGTGAAAGGAGCTGTTGCTCTTCGTCCAGATGCTGTTACTGTTGTGGATTGTTGTTCAGGAGCTGGAAACGTTGGGAAGTTTTACTTGAAAGAAAATCCCCGTGCAGTCCTAATTAACTGCGACATAAGTAGGCCCCTTCTTGGGCTTGCTAAGGAAAATTTTGCCACTAATCAAAATGTTTTTTGTGTTTGTTCTGATAACAGATTCTTCCCGATTAAGGACAGAAGCGTTGACATTCTGTTTTCTTCTTTTTGCGTGAGAAATTCTCCAGAACCTTTGTTAACAGTTGAAGAGGCTAAGAGAGTAATCAAAAAGGGGGGAGTCTGGGCGATTCTTGACTTCTTTAAACTGGAGAGGGATGATGCCTGTACCGTTGCCAATAATTTCATATTTAGGTTTTTCATGAAGCTCAATGGCATAGTAGTGCCATCTTACTCAGAAGCCATAAACTACCTGTTTGAGTCTATAGAGAACTTTTACACTGCAAGGGAGTTTAGAAAAGTTCTCCTTAAATTTGGTTTCACCGTTGTTAAACTCAAGGAGTTTATGGGAGGAATTGCAAGCGTCTTAATAGCTATAAAGGAGGAGGTGTAACGATGTGTGACGTTTGTGGCTGTGGTAATCACGGAAATACTATGGTTGTTTCCGATGATTCAGCGAGGAAGACTGTAGAAGTGAAGAAAAGCCTTTTAGACGAGAATGAGAGGGTTGCTGAGGTAAACAGAAAGCACTTTGACGAAAAGGGCGTTTTGGCTATAAACCTTATCAGCTCTCCCGGTTCGGGTAAGACTACGCTCCTTGAGAAAACCATAGAGGCTCTAAAGGGCGAGTTTAAAATAGGGGTTCTTGAAGGGGACATAGAGACAGAGAGGGATGCTGAGAGGGTAAGGGCTAAGGGAGCTTATGCCGTTCAGCTTACGACAGGAGGGGCGTGTCACCTTGAAGCTCCCCTTGTCCACAAGGGTTTCCACGCCCTTGAAAAGCAGATGGATGGAGGAGCTCCAGATATCCTCTTCATAGAGAACGTTGGCAACTTGGTGTGTCCTTCTTCCTTCTACCTCGGGGAGCACGTAAGGGTAGTTCTCGTTTCCGTTCCTGAAGGTCCAGACAAGCCTGCAAAGTACCCAAAAGCTTTTAAAACCTCAGATGTTTTCATCATTACAAAGGCAGACCTTCTTCCTTACTTTGACTTTGACGTTGAGAAGGTTAAGGAAGAGGCTCTCTCCCTTAACCCTAATCTAAGGATATTTGTCCTTTCGGCAAAAACCGGAGAGGGAATGGAGGAGTGGCTAAACTACCTTAGGGAACTTAAAAAGGGCTAATTAAGATATTTGCTTTAAGGGGAGGGAGAGGGAAGTTTGTAAAATTTCCTTTACACTATCATTTCACGAGAGAAAGAATGAGAAAAATAGCTGCATTCATTTTAACGCTTCTAACCGCCACGAGTTCTTATGCCGTTACTACAGATGAACTAAAAGAGCTGATAGACCGCAATGCTTTGGGCCTTGTCAGCGAGAGGGCTTTAGTTGAAAAGAGCAAGCTCTCTGCAAAGGCGACCCTACGTTCTTTCTTCCCAACCCTTTCTCTTTCTGCCGGCGTTACAGAGTTTTACCCCAATCAAACCTTTACTTCAAAGTCTTGGGAACAGCAGTATACCTTAGGCCTTTCATTAACGGCTACGCCTGTTGACCTCAGAAAAAAGGTTCAGCTTAAGATTGATAGGTATTTCGTTAAGGTAGGTGAAGATAACCTTAATGTGGTTAGGCTTAGCTTGTACTACGAAGGAATATCCGCTCTCTTTAAGTTAAAAGCGCTGAAGGAAAAGATAGAGCTTAGGAAGAAAATTCTAAGGAACAGTCAGGAGATACTCTCTGTAGCTGAGAAGAAGTATAAAGAGGGGCTTGTCCTCATAACCGACGTTTTAAAGGCCGAGTCTGAGGTTGAAAGTGCAAGGAGCTCCCTCTCCGAAGCCCTTATGGAGTACATCCAGACCTTTAACTCTCTAAACGAGCTCGTGGACTACGCTCTTCCTGAAGGTGAAACTCCAGAAGTTGAGCTGAAAAAAGACTACTCCGTTCCAGAAAAAGAGGAGCTCCTGAAAAAAGCCTTTACCCTTAGACCTGAAGTGAAGAAGGCAGAAAAGGAGGTAAAAGTAGCCAAGCTAAGCGTGGAGCTCCAGAAAAAGACCCTCTCCCCTACAGTTAACCTTTCGGCCTCCTACTCCCGCTCTGGGACCTCTTTCTTCCCGAGAGAAAATAGCTATGACCTCTCCCTCTCCTTAAACTTTCCTGTCTTTGACAGCGGCGTAACCTCCCTCCGCTCAATGGCGGCCGAAAAGGATCTTGTTGTCAAGGAGGTAGAGCTCAAAAAGGTAAAAAACAGCGTAAAAACGGAAGTTCTAAACGCTTTAGAGTCCCTCAAGGCAAGTAGGGAGATATTAAAATCTTCAGAAGCCTTTTTAAAGTTTTCTCGGAGGTCCTATGAGAGAGCTCTAAACGAGTATAAACTCGGGGTCTCCGACATCGTTGCTCTCCTTCAGGCCCATGAGAACTTGAAGAAGGCGGAAGAGTCCTACATTGACGCCCTTCTGAAGCTAAACCTTTCTTGGCTTCAGCTGCAGAAGGCAACCGGAGAGCTCCTTGGAGGTAGGAAGTGAAGAAGTTTTTAGCATTTCTGTTAATAGTCCTTGCGGCGGTCGGTTTTATCTACTTTAAGTCAAAAAAAGAGGTAAAAATCGTTCCGGTAGAGACCGTTACCGTAAAGAGAGGGGAGGTCAAGAGGGTAATAGACGCAACCGGAATAATTAAGCCTCAGGTTGGAGCTGAGATAAAGGTGGGAGCACGGATTTCTGGAACGGTTGTTAAGGAGAATGTTAAGGTAGGCGACTACGTTAAAAAGGGAGACCTCATAGCCGTTATAGACAACAGGGAGCTGAAGGAGGAGCTTAAAAAGGCAAAGGCGAGGCTTGAGGAGATTAAGAGAACCTACCCTGAAAAGATAAAGGCTCAGGAGTTAAAACTCCAGTCAGCCCTTGCGGAGCTAAGGTCGGCAGAAGCTAAGCTTAGAGCAGAGGAAGAAAACTACAGGCTGAAAAAGTGGGAGCTTGAGAGGCAGGAGGAGCTCTTTAAAGCCGGCTACACAACCGAGCAGAAGCTAAAACAGGCGAGGTTTGAGTTTAGACAGGCAGAGAGTAATTTAAAGTCGGCTCAAGAAGCTTTGAAGAAGGCAAAGCTTGAGGTTGAAGTAGCTAAGAGGGACCTTGAAGAGCTAAAAAAGAAATTTAAAGCGGAGCTCTCTGTAGCAGAGGCTAACCTTAAGCAGGCAGAAATCCGCTACTCCTACTCCTTCATATACGCTCCGAAGAGTGGGATTATCTCCTTCGTTTCCACTCAGGAGGGGGAGACTGTTGTTGCAGGCCTTAACGCTCCTCAGTTTGTAACAATCCTTGACCCTGAGAAACTTGAAAACTGGATATACGTTGACGAAACGGAAATTGGAAAAGTTAAAAAAGGTATGGAAGTTGTCTTTACGGTTGATACTTACAGGGATAGAGTCTTTCGTGCTAAGGTAGAGGAAATTTACCCTCAGCCTGAAAAGAAAAACAACGTTGTCTACTACATAGTCGTTGCAAGAGGTTTTAAAAACGTAGAGCTCCTTCGCCCTGAAATGACGACCCACAACTCCATAATATCCGGAGTTAAAAAGGGCGTTCTTGTTGTTCCAAACGCAGCCGTCAAGTGGAAGAACGGAAAGTATGTCGTCTATAAAGTGGAGGGAAGGCAGGTTAAGGAAGTTCCTGTAAAGGTAGGCTGGAGCGATGAGCAGTTTACGGAGATAGTTTCTGGCCTTAAAGAGGGCGATACAGTTGCTATAAGGGTAGAGAAAAGGTAGTTTGGAGGGGCTTTGAAGGAAAGTTTCCGAATTCACATAGTTGGTATAGGCGGTATAGGAATGTCCGGAATAGCCCTCATTCTAAAGGAGAGGGGGTATGCCGTTCAGGGTTCAGACCTAAAAGAGAGCTCTATGGTAAAAAAGCTTAAAGAGAAAGGCATAAAGGTTTTCTTAGGACATAAACCCGAAAACGTTCACGGGGCTGACGTTGTTATCCACTCTTCTGCCGTAAAAGAGGATAACGTTGAGATACTTGAGGCTAAGAAGCTTGGCATTCCGGTAATTCCGAGGGCTGACGTTCTCTCTGACATAATGAGGTTTAAGGAGGGTATTGCCGTCGCCGGAACTCACGGAAAAACGACGACCAGCTCTATGATAGCGACTATTCTGTATAGGGCCGGTTTAGAGCCAACGATAATCGTTGGAGGAAGGCTTTCTTTCCTTGGAGGAATCAACGCCCAAAGTGGAAATGGAAGGTGGCTTGTTGCGGAGGCGGACGAAAGTGACGGAACCTTCCTAAAACTTACGCCGACTATTTCGGTAATTACGAACATAGATACAGATCATCTGGACTACTACGGTTCCTTTGAGAAGCTTAAGGAGGCTTTTCTTGATTTTGCAAACAGGGTTTCCTTTCACGGGAAAGTTATCCTCTGTGGCGAGTGTCCGAATGTGAGGGAGATACTGCCGAAGGTTTACAAGAGAAGGCTCGTTTACGGATTTAGTTCTGAAAGTGACTTTTACGCAAATGCTGTTACTCCTGTAGGTCTTGGCTCCATATTTACCGTTTTCTATAGGGGTAAGGAGCTCGGACGGGTAAAGTTAAACGTTCCGGGAAGACACAACGTCTTAAACGCCCTTGCGGCAATTGCCACTTCCCTTGAAGTTGGGATTCCCTTTAAAGAGGTGGCAGAGTACTTGGAGCTCTTCAGGAACGCCAGCCGCAGGATGGAGCTAAAGGGGACGGTGAACGGAGTTACCTTTATTGATGACTACGCCCACCATCCGGTAGAGATAGAGAGCTCCTTTAGGGCTCTTAAAGGGTCTTTCCCAGATAGGAGGCTCGTTGTTCTCTTTCAACCCCACAGGTTCTCAAGGGTGAGCTCTCTCTGGAGGGAGTTTGTTAACGTCCTAAAGGGGATAGAGAACCTCTACATCTGTGACATTTACCCTGCAGGTGAGACACCAATACCGGGAATTACAGCAGAAAGACTTGCAAAGGAGTGTGGTGCTGTTTACTGCGGTTCCCTTGAGGAAGCCTGTGCTATTCTCTCTGGAGTTTTACAGGAGGGAGACGTTTTCCTCTCAATGGGGGCAGGGGACGTTACAAGGGCCTTTGAACTTATAACAAAGGGCAGCGGCTAAGAACCGCTACCCCTCATCAAGAACCTGAGGAATTAGCTGGTTCAGGAGTTTCGGGTTAGCCTTACCCTTAGTTTCCTTCATGACTTGACCTATCAGGTACTTAACGGCTTTTTGCTTCTGCTTTTCGTTACCCTCTTTGTACTGCTTTACGGCCTTTTCGTTATTTGCAAGTACTTTCTTGATAATCTCTTTTAGGGCTGACTCATCGGATATCTGGGTAAGTCCCTTCTCCTCTACGATTGTCTTGGGCTCTTTGCCGCTTTTAACCATTTCAGGGATTATCTCTTCCTTAGCGACCCTTATGGAGACAACTCCCTTATCAACGAGCTCAAGGAGCTGGGCAACGTGCTCGGGTTTGGCTGGAGACTCTGATATCTCAATCTTCTCTTCGTTTAGAGCGCCAAGGAGGTCAGAGATGATGATGTTTGCTACCTTCTTTGCTTCTCCGGAGTAGCTCTTCGCTGCTTTCTCAAAGAACTCAGCTAAGGCCTTGTCCCTAACTAAGATGTCGGCGTCGTAAGGGGTTATCTTGTACTTCTCAATGAAGCGTTCCTTGACTTGGTCAGGGAGCTCCGGAAGTGAAGCCTTAATCGCCTCAAGCCACTCGTCGTCTATTATGAGAGGTGGAAGGTCGGGCTCCGGGAAGTACCTGTAGTCCTCTGCCTCTTCCTTCGTCCTCATAGTCTTTGTAATACCTTTCTGGGAGTCAAACAGGCGAGTTTCCTGAACAACTTCACCGCCGCTCTTTATAACCTTTATTTGTCTTTCAATCTCGTACTCGAGAGCTTTCTGGATAAAGCGGAAAGAGTTGACGTTCTTTATCTCCGTCCTGACGCCGAGCTTATCAGACCCCTTTGGCCTAACGGAAACGTTTGCGTCACACCTTAAAGAACCTTCCTCAAGGTTTCCGTCGTTTACACCTATCCAGACAAGGATATCGCGGAGCTTCTGCATGTAGAGCCTTGCCTCTTCCGGCGTGGAGATGTCCGGCTCTGAAACGATCTCAATCAGGGGAGTTCCGGCTCTGTTTAGGTCAACGTAGGAATTTGGGTCTAAACCTTCTCCGTGGATTGTCTTTCCTGCGTCCTCTTCAAGGTGGATGCGGCGAATTCTGATTTTCTTCTTTGTCCCGTCGGGTTTTTCTATCTCTATCCAGCCGTTTTCGGCAAAGGGAAGCTCATACTGGGTAATCTGGTAGGCCTTGGGGAGGTCTGGGTAAAAGTAGTGTTTCCTTGCAAAGACAGAATACCTGTTAATCTTGCAGTTTAGGGCTAAAGCGGCCTTTACGGCGTACTCAACGGCCTTTTTGTTGAGGACTGGAAGTGAGCCGGGCATTCCAAGGCACACTGGACAGACGTTAGTATTGGGTGGAGCTCCAAATTCGTTCTTACAGCTACAGAAAATCTTTGTATCTGTCAGGAGCTGTGCGTGAACTTCAAGACCAATTACCGCTTCAAACTCCATCCTCATCTCCTCTTGTTAAGTTCTTCTGAGCCCTATAATTTTAACCCAAAAAGTCTTCCGGAGGACGGAAATGGCCCTCATTGAAGAAAGGGTTGACAGACTTGAAGAGATGATGATGAGGCTCGTCTACATCCAACAGAAGACCGAGATGGGGATTCAGGAACTTAAGAAGGAGATGAAAGCTTTTAAAAACGAAATGCTGGAGTTTAAAGATTGGGTCAAGAAGGAAATAAAAAGGGTAAGCAAGCAGTGGGGGAGCTCGCCAACAAGATGGGAACTTTAGTAGAGGACATAGTCTTCCCGGCTACGAGACCCATTATTAAGAAATACTTTAACTGCGACCCTGAAATTTTGATGATGAACGTTAAGAGAAAGAAAGGTTCTTTGAGAGAAGAGGTTGACGTTATCGCTGTCTGTGAAGATAAGGTGTTTTTGGTGGAGGTTAAGAGCACTTTAGGAGCTGAGCACGTAAATGATATGAAAGAAAAAGTTGAAAGGTTTAGAGAGCTCTTTAGTGAATATAAAGGAAAAAAAATCGTTCCAATCCTTGCCACCTTAAGGATAGAAAAGGAGGTTCTTGACAAACTCACAAAAGAGAAAATCTACGGAATGGCCTATAGGAAGTGGGAGCACATGGACATTTTAAACTTTGAGGAGGTAGAAAAGAATCGTATCTGCTAAAATTCTTCTGTTAGACTGACCTATGAAAATTTTGAGGAGTTCTCCTTTTTTGTTTATTCTGTAGGTAAGTCTCAGAGCAAACTTTAGAAATAGTAATGAATTCAAGTATAATACTGATAATTAATACAACTCGGCAAAATGTAGAATTATAGTGGGAGGGTATTTAAACGTGAAGGAAGAGAATGAACCTCTTTTGATTACCAAATATGAAAAGAAAAGACTTATCCCTTATCTATTTATTGCTATTCTTACTATATTTTTGTTTGGTTTCGGAGCACTGTTTTATTGTCAGCAGCCCGGGGAATCATATTTAGAGTACTTGTTAACGAGGATAGGAAGCGTACTTCTTTTTCTGTGGATTATGTATTCGCTTATAGATCTTTTAAATACAAAGGAGTTTCGCATATATGAGGATAGGATAGGAAAAATAGCCAGAGTTTTAAAAGGCTTTCCACTTATAGGGAATAGGGTTGTTTACTATGATAATGCCTATTACGCACGTGCTCCAATTGGAATAAGGATATCTAACCAAAAGTCTTTTATAAACTTGAGAGGGTTTCTCCTTGCTGTCAAGTTTCTCTCTCGGGAGGATCAGGAAAAAGTGGCAGATATTTTCAGCAGGCTTTCGGGGAAAGGGAAAGAATTCTTTCTGAGGTGGGGAGTTACAAGTTCTGCCTCCAAGTTCAAAGATGATGGATTAAGTCATTAAGGAAGGAAAGGCTCAAGTTATGAAAGAGAACAACGAACCTCTTATAGTTACTAAGTTTGAGAAGAAAAGACTTATCCCTTATCTGATTTTTGTATTTTTTGGTATATTTTTATTTGGAACAGGAGTTTTGTTTTATCATCAGAAACCGAATGAGTCGTATTTACATTATTTATTCATCAAGTCATCCTCGGTGTTCTTTTTTCTTGGTAGTATTTATTTGTTTATGGAACCTTTAAACACAAAAGAGTTCCGCGTATATGAGAACAGGATAGAAAAAATAGCAAGAGTTTTTAGAAGAATTCCGCTTATAGGAAACAAGGTTGTTTACTATGACAACGCTTATTGCAGCCATGTTTGGGTCGGAGTAGAGTTGTGTAATTGCAGTAAGTTTCTTAAGTTCCTTATAGCTTTTAAGGGAATTCTCTTTTTTATTAAACTTCTTCCTCGGGAGGATCAAGAAAAAGTAGCAGATATTCTCAATAAAGTATCTGGTAGAGAGAAAGAACTTTTCTTGAAGTGGGGAGTTTTGATTCGTCCTTATAAATTTAGGCGTAGGTATGATTGAAACGAAATTTTGAATTAATTTGACGAGTGGTTATTAAAGCAGTTTTCCTATATAATTTGTGCTGTGAAAATGATTATTACGAAGGAAGTTTTTAGTCGTGGGAAAAGAGGACAAACCTCTTATAGTTACCAAGTTTGAGAAGAAAAGGTTGTTACCTTATCTAATTTTTATATCTCTTGCTGTACTTCTATTTGGATTAGGAATGTTGTTTTATCGTCAACGACCGGAAGAATCGTATTTAGAGTATTTACTCACAAGAGTAGTAGCAGTATTCTTTTTTCTACTTGGTATTTATGTGTTTATAGAACTCTTGAACACGAAAGAGTTCCGCGTATATAGGGATAGGATAGAGAAGGTAGCAAGAGTTTTTAAAAGTTTTCCGCTTATAGGAAACAAGGTTGTTTACTACGACAACGTCTATTATGGCCACATTGGAGTTGGGATAAAGCTATGTAACTGCAGGTTTCCGGTAGTTTCGAGAGGGATACTTTTTCTTATTAAACTCCTTCCTCGGGAGGATCAAGAAAAGGTGGCAGACATTCTGCTAGAGGGAAAGAGCTTTTCTTGAGTTGGGGAATTGTAAGTCGTGTTTACAAATTTAAGATTAAATGAACTTCATTTTTCTTTTTTGTAAGGACTCACCAGATTTTGGTCTTTCCGACGTCCTCGTAAGGTATATTTTTTTGCAGTGAAACTTAAAGCTTTTGCATCTTTAACTTGGCAACAGGAGAAGGAAGATGAAATTGGTAGCAAGGTTTTTATTCTTTTTCTTTCTTTGGACTTTGAGCGTTATGGCTTCACCGGCCTACAAAGAAAAGCTGTTGCCAGACTTTGCTTCCGTTGTTTACGACAGGAACGGAAAGATAATAGGCTTTTTCTACAAGGGTCAGTTTAGGCTCTACGCCTCTTACAAGGAGTTTCCAGAAGCTTTGGTAGATGCTGTTATAACTGCAGAGGATGAAAGGTTTTTTGAGCACAAGGGTATTGACCCTCTTGGTATCCTGAGGGCAGCTGTAACAGACTTAGCAAAAGGAAAAATCGTTCAGGGTGGAAGTACTATAACCCAACAGCTTGCAAAGCTCATTTACCTCTCTCCTAAGAGAACCATTGAGAGGAAGTTAAAAGAGCTTGCCCTTGCAAGGAAGTTAGAGGAGGAGCTAACGAAGGAAGAGATTTTGGAGCTCTACCTCAACTACGTTTACCTCTCAAATGGAGCCTACGGTGTAAAGGCTGCCGCGTGGGTTCTCTTCGGAAAGAGCTCCCTTAGAGAGCTCACCACCGCTCAGTGTGCCCTCCTTGCCGGAATCATAAGAGGGCCTGAGTACTACAACCCTTTCAAGCATCCAGAGAGAGCTCTTAAGAGGAGGAACTTTATCCTCCGTAAGATGCTAAGGAACGGCTACATAACAAGAGAAGAGTACGAGAAGGCGATACGTGAACCGTTAACCCCATTAAAGAGGCCGAACAGGCCAAGGGTTGCCGGCTACGAGCTTGACCTTGTAAAGTTTGAGATAGCAAGAAAAGGGATAGTTCCCTATGACTCCATCTATACAGCGGGTTACAGAATAAAGACAACCATTGATGAGAGGGCTCAACGGTTTGCTCAGAAAGTTCTTACTCGCTACGCCAAGAGATACGCTGAGGAACACGAGCTTGACGACCTTCAGTGTGCTGGAATGGCAATAAATACAAAAGGGGAAGTTCTCTTTGTAGTGGGGGGAACGGACTATAGAGAGAGTAAACTGAACAGGGCTTTTCAAACTTTAAGGCCGATAGGTTCAACGGCAAAACCCTTTACCTACCTAACTGCCTTTCAGAACGGCTGGTCTCCCCTTGACTTTATCTCAAACGAGCAGATAGAGATGCCAACTGGACAGATTGATGAAGAAACGGGAGAGGAGATAATCTGGAGGCCAGAGAACTACAGCAAGCGTTTCACCCCCTTCATTCAGGTAAGGAAAGCCCTCATGAAGTCCGTTAACGTAGCCACCATTCACCTTGCCATGAACTTTCCCCAAAAGATTAGGAAGAACCTTATTAAGTTTGAACTCATAAAAAGGAGCGACCCTTTTGACCTTTCCTACGTTCTTGGGAGTTTCTCTTCAAACCTCTACCGTATAGTAAGGGCTTACTCTGCTATTCAAGGGGATGGAGTGCTAAAAGAACCTTTTGTTATCTCTTGGGTGAAGGATAGACACGGTAGAACTATCTATCGGGGTTCTCCGACGTTAAAAATCGTTTCCGATTCCCAGTCTATAGAGCTCCTTCGCTCAATCCTTCAGGACGTAGTGAAGGAGGGAACGGCAAGGAGTATTTCCTACCTAACAAACTGGTTTGACGTTGCAGGTAAAACGGGAACAACAAACGAGTACAGGGATACCTACTTTACAGGCTTTACAACCTCATTTGTAATGAGCATTTGGTTTGGAAGGGACAGCTATAAAACGATGTGGGAAAGGGCTACCGGTGGAGGTGTAGCAGCGCCTCCTTGGGGAGTGATAGCAAGGAAGCTCTGTAAGCTCTACGGTTGTGGTCAATTTGAGCCAAGTTACGATGAGATAGTGAAAAACTATCCTCTCCCTATTCACTTCCCTGAAAGGGAGATGGAGGAGCTCTACTACGATGAACTTATAAACTCTTTAAGGGAAGATGAAGAAGGTATTGTTACAATTTCCCCTGAAAAAACCTTGGGAGGTTAAAGAGTGGAAAGAATTATTACCGTTCCGATAGAAGACGAAATGAAACAGTCTTACCTTGACTACGCAATGAGCGTAATTGTTGGTAGAGCTCTCCCCGACGTTCGCGACGGTCTAAAGCCTGTCCATAGGAGAATCCTCTACTCAATGTATCAACTTGGACTTTATCCTGATAAGCCTTACAAAAAGAGCGCAAGAATCGTTGGAGAAACCCTTGGTAAGTTCCATCCTCACGGAGATACAGCCGTTTACGATGCTTTGGTAAGGATGGCTCAGGACTTTTCAATGAGGTATCCCCTTATAGATGGTCAAGGAAACTTTGGTTCTGTTGATGGCGACTCAGCGGCAGCAATGCGCTACACTGAAGCAAGGCTTTCAAAGATTGCCGTTGAGCTCCTTAGGGACATAGAGAAGGACACTGTTGACTTTAAGCCAAACTTTGATGAAAGCCTCTTAGAGCCAGAAGTTCTTCCTGCCCGTTTTCCCAACCTCTTAGTAAACGGGGCGTCCGGTATCGCCGTTGGAATGGCGACAAACATTCCTCCTCACAACTTAAAGGAAGTTTGCGAGGCTGTAAAGTTCTTGGTTGACAACGAGAACGCTACAACAAAGGAGCTCCTCTCCTTTATAAAAGGTCCCGATTTCCCTACGGGTGCTGAAATTATTAATCCTGAAGGACTCTTAAAGATTTACGAGACGGGAAGGGGAACGGTAACCATAAGAGCAAAGCACAAAATTGAGGAAGTTGGCAGGAGAACAGCAATTGTTATTACGGAACTTCCCTACATGGTAAACAAGGCTGACCTAATAAAGAAAATTGCAGACCTTGTGAAGGAGAAGAAGATAGACGGTATTGCCGACATAAGGGATGAGTCTGACAGGGAAGGAATAAGGGTCGTTATAGAGCTAAAGAGGGATGCAACGCCGGAAGTTGTTCTCAACAAGCTCTACAAGTTCACTCCCTTACAGACAAACTTTAGCTTCAACATGATAGCTCTCGTAAATGGAGAGCCGAAACTGTTAAACCTTAAGAGGTACCTTCAAGAGTTTATTGAATTTAGAAGGGAGGTTATCCTAAGGAGAACTTCCTATGACTTAAGACGAGCTGAAGACCGTCTCCACGTCCTTGAGGGTTTGAGGGTGGCCCTTGAAAACGTTGACAGGGTGGTTGAGATAGTTAAGAAAGCAGAAAGCCCTCAAGCAGCGCAAGAAAAGCTCCAAAAAACGTTTGGCCTCTCAGAGAGACAGAGTAAAGCAATCCTTGATATGAAACTACAAAGGCTTACAGGCTTAGAGAGGGAGAAGATAGAGGAGGAATACGAGTCCCTTAAAAAGGACGTTGAATACTACAGGTTTGTTCTTGAGAGCAAGGAGGAGCAGAAGAGGCTCATTAAGCAGGATATGGACGAGATAATTGAGAAGTTCGGGGATGAAAGGAGAACTGCCATCGTCTCAAAAGAATCAGAGATAGACATAGAGTCAATGATAGAAGAGGAAGAGGTAGTTATCTTCCTTACACACAAAGGTTTTATCGCGAGGACTTCAGCAAGCAGTTACAGGACTCAAGGAAGGAGCGGAACGGGCGTCTTTGGTATCAGGACGAGGGAGGGAGACTTCGTAAAAGACGTAATAACAGCCTCCTCAAAGGACTACCTCTTGGTATTTACAAATGCTGGTAAAGTTTACTGGCTAAAGGCCTATGAGATACCGAAGGCTGAGAAAGCAACTCGTGGGCAGTCCATAAGGAATTTCCTTCCCGGAATGTCAGGTAATGAAGTAGTTTCAAGGATTATCCCTGTAAAGGATTTCTCTCTTGAATCCGACATCTTCTTTGTAACGAGGAGGGGTTACGTAAAGAGGACTCCCCTTAAAGAGTTCTCCAATCCACGCTCAACCGGAATAGCTGCCATTTCCTTGGAGCCGGGGGATAGGCTTATATACGTTGGCCTTGTTGGTGAGAAGGATAACGTTCTCCTCATTTCCAGCGGCGGAAGAGCTATAAGGTTCCACGTTCAGGACGTAAGACAGATGGGAAGGAGCGCCCGCGGAGTTAGGGGCATGCTCCTTGATGAGGACGATAGAGTTGTTGCGGCAACGGCAATTCAGCCGGAAGACGTTTACCTCCTCATCGTTATGGAAAAAGGTTACGGCAAAAGGGTTATGCTCTCAGAGTTTCCCCTTCAGAGGAGAGGCGGTAAAGGTCTCATAGCCGCAAAGCTCTCTGAGAGGACAGGAAAGATAGCTGACGCTACTACGCTTAAAGACGGCGAGCCGGTTATCTTAGTTTCCCGTCAAGGTAAAATAATACGGGTAAACAGCGGGGATATCCCTGTTTACGGTAGACACACAAGGGGAGTGAGGATTCAGAGGTTAGCAGAAGACGACTCTGTAGTTTCTGTTTCTAAAGTTCAAGAGTCAGAATAAGCTTAGGAGGTTAGACGGTGATTGACATAAAGCTTGTGAGGAAAGAGCCTGAGAAAGTAAAGGAACTTCTTTCCCGAAGGGATAAATCCTACGCTGCAAAGGTTGATGAGCTCCTTGCCGTTGATAGCGAGAGGAGAGCTCTCATAACAGAGGTTGAAGAGTTAAAGTCTAAGAGAAACAAGTACTCAAAGGAGATAGGAAAGCTATTTAAGGAAGGAAAGAGGGAAGAAGGGCTTAAGCTAAAAGAGGAAGTGGAAAAGATTTCTGAGAGAATTGTCTCCTTAGAGAAGGAGCTTGCGGAGGTTGAGAAGAGGTTTGAAGAACTTATCCTTTCCATTCCAAACTTACCCCACCCTTCAGTGCCAGTGGGGGAGGATGAGGAGGACAACGTAGTAGTTAGGTACTGGGGAGAGAAACCTGAGTTCTCTTTTGAACCGCTTCCCCACTGGGATATTGCTAAAGAGCTTGACATCCTTGACTTTGAGAGGGCAGCAAAGCTTTCTGGTTCTCGGTTCGTCATCTATAAGAAGTGGGGAGCGAAACTGGAAAGAGCTCTCATAAACTTCATGCTTGACCTTCACACGGGAGAACACGGTTACGAGGAGATAATACCTCCTTTCCTTGTAAACACAAAAACTATGACAGGAACGGGACAACTCCCCAAATTTGAGGAAGATCTTTACAAGATAAAGGATGAGGACCTATGGCTCATCCCTACTGCAGAAGTTCCCCTTACGAACATCCACGCTGGAGAAATCTTGCCTGAGAAGGAGCTCCCCAAATACTACACCGCCTACACCCCCTGTTTTAGGAAGGAGGCCGGCTCTCACGGTAAGGACGTTAGGGGGATTATGAGACTCCACCAGTTCAATAAAGTTGAGCTTGTAAAAATTGTTCATCCTGATACTTCCTACGAGGAGCTTGAAAAACTTGTAAGAGAGGCAGAGAAAGTCCTCCAGCTTCTTGGGCTCCACTATAGGGTTGTAGAGCTCTGCACAGGGGACCTTGGCTTTTCTGCAGCCAAGACCTACGACATAGAGGTCTGGATTCCCTCCCAGAATAGGTACAGAGAGATTTCTTCCTGCTCCAACTGTGAGGACTTTCAGGCAAGAAGAGCAAAAATCAGGTTTAGGGATAGGGACGGCAAAGTAAGGCTCGTCCATACCCTCAACGGTTCTGGCCTTGCAGTTGGTAGAACTGTAATTGCTCTCTTAGAGCAGTATCAGCAGGAAGACGGCTCAGTCGTTATTCCTGAGGTTTTAAGGGATTACCTGAAAACAGACCGAATTACGCCGGAGTAACGGCTTTGGAGACAGTACTTATTGCTGTTTCTCTCTTCCTGCTTACGCTTACTCTCGTTTTTGCCTACATAGCCTTTGATGAGAGGAGGAAGAGGGAGAGGGCCCTCCTCTCCATACGCCAAATTAAGCACAAAAAAACCGACCAGAAGCCCGACAGTACTAAACTCCTTTCAAGGGCTCTTAACCTTCTCAGGGAAGGAATCGTCGTTATGGACCCCTACGGGAGGATTATTTTTACGAACCGCTTTGCGAGGGAGCTCCTTGACATAAGCCCCGAAGACATGGGCAAGTTTTTCTATCAGGCCATAAAGAACTTTGACATCGTTTCTATGATAAACGAGAGCTTTAGCGAGGAGTATAAAGCTTGGAAGGAGAAGAAGATAAAAGACAAGTATGTCCAAATGATTTTTGCTTCCGATATGGACGAAAAAGTACTCCTTCTTATGGATTTAACTCCAATGAAGAAGTACGAGAACCTAAAAAAAGACTTTATAGCAAACGTTTCTCACGAGCTTAAAACTCCCTTGGCAGCGATGAAGCTTTCCTTAGAGACCCTTGAGGAAGAGTGCAAGAGTAACCCTTCTGCCGGTAAGTTCCTCAAAAAGGCCATGGAGAGGGTAAGGTACATGAACCAGCTTATAGAAGACCTCATAACCCTCTCCATGCTTGAAAGCGTTAACTTTCAGATGAGGCCGGTGGAAATAAAGCTCCTGCCGTTTACAAAGAAAATCGTTTCTGACCTTTCAGAGTTTGCCGAGAAGAAAGGGGTAATCATTAACTTGGATATTCCGGAAAACGCCGTGCTTTCTGTTGACGAGAAAATGCTTCACGCCATCCTGAAGAACCTCATAGACAACGCCATTAAGTACAACAGGGAAAACGGAACCGTTACCGTGTCCTACAGGGAACTTAAAAACGAGGTAGAAATTTCTGTCTGCGATACAGGCATAGGTATCCCAAGGTCGCACATCCCCTTTATCTTTGAACGTTTCTATAGGGTTGACCGCTCAAGGTCAAGGAAACTGGGAGGAACAGGTCTGGGACTTTCTATTGTGAAATTAGCCGTTGAGAAGTTGAACGGTGAAGTTGAAGTAGAGAGTGAAGAGGGAAAAGGTACTTGTTTCAGGATATACCTGCCGAAAAGGTAAGTTGTGCTATCATTAGCAACGTGAGCTGTGCTTTAGGGGGAGTAAATTGAGAAGACTGTTTGTGTTAATTGTTGTCCTCTTTGTTAGTTTGCTTTCACCCTTTTCCCGTGCAGAGGACAAGCAGTTAGTAGAGAAGGTTGAAATAATAGGGAATGAGACAGTTCCGGACAGTACCATTCTCTTTTACATATCGGAAAAGCCGGGAGAGGTTTACTCTCCTAAGAAAGTTGCGAAGGATATAAAGACACTGTTTAAACTCGGTTACTTTGAAAACATCTCGGTTGACGTTAAAGAGGGGAAGAAAGGGGTTATCCTCAGGTATTTTGTAAAAGAAAAGCCGATAATAACCGACATTGTCTTTAAAGGAAATAAGAACATTTCTGCAAGCAAACTGAAAGAAGAGCTTGGCCTTGTGGACGAAAACGGGGAGGAGAAGGAGTTAAGGGAACCTCTAAGCTACAAGTTCCTTGATGACTTGGCCCGAAAAATAGAGGCAGTTTACGAGAAGAAAGGGTTCCCCGGAACTCGCGTTTTCTATACCATAGATAGAACTTCACCTACAAAGGCGGTTGCCACTTTCGTAATAGAGGAAGGACATAAGGCAAACGTCTGTACCATTGAGATAAGAGGAAATAAGGCAATTGATTCTGGGGACATAAAAGACGTCCTTGAAACTAAGGAGAAATCATTACTTCACCTTAGGTTTACTGCTCCCCTTTCTGCCGCTAACTTGGAGGAGGACGTTGAGAAGATAAAGGAGCTCTACCACAGCAGAGGTTACCTTGATGTAGAGGTTGGAGAGCCAGAAGTAGTTAAGGAGAAAGACGACTGCTATAAGGTCATTTACACGATAAAGAGCGAGGGTGAACCCTACAGGTTTGGAAAGATAGTCTTTAAAGGAAATACCCTCTTTTCTTCTAAGGAGCTCCTAAAACTCTTTAAGAAGGTTCGTCCCGGTAAGACCTTTAACCAAGAGCTCGTTGAGAAGCTCTCTAACCGCATAGTTAAAAAGTACGGCGAGCTTGGCTTTATCTTTGCCGTTGCCGTTCCGGAAGTCAAGATTCATCCAGAAAGCCACACCGCAGATGTAATTTTCCACATTCACGAGGGAGAGAGAGCCTACGTTCGTTTCATAAACATAACGGGTAACGTTGCTACGAGGGATAGAACTATTAGGAGAGAGTTAGACCTTTACGAAACCGGCGTGTTTAACACCGTTAGACTTGAAAGGTCTGTAAGGAGACTGTTTAACACGGGATACTTTGAAAACGTTGACGTTAAACCAAAAATCGTTGAAGGCAACAAGGTTGACGTGAACGTCAACGTTGAAGAAAGGCTTACCGGTATGTTCTCCGTTGGTGCCGGTTACAGCTCCGTTTCAAAGCTCGTTGCGATGGTTAGCCTTTCAAAGGGTAACCTCTTTGGAACTGGAGATTCCGGTTCGCTCTCCCTGCAGGCAGGAGCAAGGGTCTTTTACTTTGACCTTAACTACAACCACAGGTGGTGGCTTGATAAACCTCAGACCCTCTCTTTGGGACTCTACAACAGGTACACAGAGTACTTCACCTACACGAGTAAGAGGACAGGATTCTCCTCCATGGTTTCCCGTAGGATATGGGAAGACTGGAAAATTGGTTTAGGTTACTTGATAGAGAGGGACAAGATTACGGACATTAGCGACGATGCGCCGGACATTATCAAGGATGAGGAGGGAGTGACAAAAGTAGGAATGGCAACGGCCTTTGTTTCAAGGGATTTGAGGGATAACAGGTTTCTTCCCCATAAAGGAGATTACTTCAGGATTACAACACAATTGGCGTCAGACTTCCTTGGGGGGGACGAGGACTTCTATAAAGTTATTGGTGAGTATGCCTACTACTTTAACTTAAACGAGCTCCCAACGAGTTTTGAGCTTCCCTTCGTAGCCTCGTTCCACGCTAAGGTTGGCTATGCTTCCGCCTTTGGTGGTACTACCAGACTTCCTATTGACTACAGGTTTTACGTTGGTGGAGATACTACCGTAAGGGGATTCCAGTGGGGTGAAGCAGGACCACAGGATGAAGAAGGAGACCCAGAAGGAGCAAACAGGGAGCTTATTTTTAACTTTGAAGTTGGATATGATGTAACGAAGATACTCAGGCTCATAGCCTTTGTAGATGTTGGTGGAGGCTGGTGGGATAAATATGACCTTGGGGATATGAGGAAGTCTGCAGGTATTGGCTTAAGGGTTCTAACCCCTATGGGGCCGATAAGGCTTGACCTTGGATGGAAGCTTGACAAGAGGGCTGGAGAGAGCTCCTCTGAGTGGCACTTTGGAATGGGAAGCTACTTCTAAAGGATAAAGGAGGAACTTGTTATGAAGAGAACACTTGTTCTACTCACTGTACTTTCCTTGCTGACGGGTAGCAGCGCGTTTGCTGCGAAGAATGAAGTTTCTCAGAAAGAGCAGGGATTTGCAGTTTACTACGTTGATATTCAGAAAGTTCTTAACGAGTCAAACAAAGGGAAGCAGGCAAGGTCTATCTTAGAGTCAAAGGTTGCACAGGCAAATGAGAAGATAAAGCAGATGGAGGAGGAGATAAAGAAACTGAAAGAGGAACTTAAGAATCCAGTCCTCAGCAAGCAGGCAAAGGCTGAAAAGGAGAATCAGCTCCAACAGAAAATTCGTGACCTTCAGAGGTTCAAACAGGACACTCAACTTGAAATAATGAACTTAGAGAAGAAGTACACGATGGAAATTCTGAAAGAAATTGATAAGCTCATTAAAGAATACAGGAAGAAAAACGGGATTCCTATGATAGTTGAACTTAGAACTGCTGGCATAATCGCTGCAGACCCTAAGTACGACCTTACCGATAAGATAATAAAACTCTACAACGAGCAGTCGGGACAATGAAGCTGAAAGAACTTGCAGAAAGACTTGGCTGTAGGTTGGTAGGTGACCCAGACATTGAAATTTCGGGTGTATCCGAGATTCAGAACGCTCGCAGTGGGGACCTTACATTTCTCACAAACCCGAAGTACAGGAAGTTTCTGAAAACTACTAAGGCTTCCGCAGTCCTTTTAGAGAAAGAGATACCGGACCTAAAGATTTCTCAGCTTGTATGTTCTGAGCCTTACGTTGCTTTCGCGAAAGCTCTGAATCTCTTTTACCCTGAAAAGCTTCCTGAGCCGGGAATTTCTGAAAAGGCTTCAGTTTCACCAACGGCGGAAATAGCTGAGGATTGCTACATAGGCGATTTTGCATTCATAGGCCAAAACGTGAAGATAGGAAAGGGTGTAAAGATTTTTCCCGGCGTTTATATCGGCGATAACTGCGAAATAGGAGACCACACGGTCATCTTTCCCAACGTAACCATATATAGCGGAACGAGGATAGGGAGGTTTGTTCGTATCCACTCAGGAACGGTGATAGGTTCTGATGGTTTTGGTTACGCCTTTAGTAAGGAAGAGAAGAAAATATACAAAGTTCCCCAAACTGGTGGCGTTGTAATAGAGGATTTCGTAGAAATAGGTGCGAACACTACCATAGACAGGGGGACGATAGGGGATACTGTAATAGGAGAGGGAACCAAGATAGACAACT
The DNA here is from genome assembly GCF_004339575.1 of Phorcysia thermohydrogeniphila. Classification (NCBI taxonomy): domain Bacteria; kingdom Pseudomonadati; phylum Aquificota; class Aquificia; order Desulfurobacteriales; family Desulfurobacteriaceae; genus Phorcysia; species Phorcysia thermohydrogeniphila. The sequence continues at coordinate 369,263 of NZ_SMFV01000001.1, read as the reverse complement.
TGGTGCAGGTAGGGCATAACGTAAAAATAGGGAAGTACTGTTTTATCGTTTCTCAGGTGGGTATTTCCGGAAGTACGAGGATAGGCGATTTCGTGACCCTTGCAGGTAAGGTAGGTGTTGCTGGCCACATAGAGATTGCGAGCAACGTTACGGTGGCAGCAAAGTCGGGTATTACGAAGAGCATTAAGGAGCCGGGAACTTACGCTGGCTTTCCAGTAAGACCTTACAGGGAGTGGAGGAAGATTCAGGCGCTCATTGATAGGCTTCCTGAGATTTACGAGAAGATAAGGAAGGTCCTTAAGGGGTAAGCAAGATGAAAAGGTTCTCTTTTCTCATTCTTTTTTCCTTTCTCCTTCTTGGAGGCTGTGGAGGGGAAAGTGAGGTTAAAGAAGAAAGCTCCTCACTAAACGTTAAAAGCTGGGGTTACCAACTTCAGGAAGCAAATCCTTCGGAAGTTGCCCTTAGCGGATTTGACCTTGTAGTTATGGACTACTCCTACGATGGAACTGAAGAGGGGGAGTACTCTCCTGAAGAGATAGAGAGTATAAAGTCATCAGGAGTGATTCCAATTGCCTACATAAGCGTAGGGGAGGCTGAGGATTACCGTTTTTACTGGAATCCCGACTGGCAGAGTTCTCCCCCCTCTTGGCTTGGTGAGGAAAACCCAGAGTGGCAGGGAAACTACGCCGTAAGGTACTGGGAGCAGGAGTGGAAAGATATAGTCCGTAGCTACATAAACAGGATAGCTGAGGAAGGTTTTAAAGGGCTCTACCTTGATAAGATAGACGAGTTTGAGTACTGGGACTCTCAGGGGGAACTTGAAAAGGGAGAACCTGCTAAGAGGATGATAGACTTCATAGTTGAAATTGCAGACTACTGCAGAAAGAAGATAGAGGGCTGTTACATCATTCCCCAGAACGGAGAGAGACTTCTTCTTTTTGACGAAGAAGGAAAACTCCTTAAAACCGTTTCGGCTTGGGCTGTAGAAGACCTTTTCTACGATGGAACTTCATTTGTGAGCCAAGATGAGGTTAACGAGAGAACCGCCCTCTTAGACAGAGTGAGAGGGGCAGGAAAGCCCGTCTTGGTTGTTGACTACGTTGATGATGGAAGTGGTTACGACAGAGAGAAAGAAAACCTTGAAAGGATAGAGGACTTCCGCCGTAGAGCCCTTGAAAAGGGCTATATACCTTACGCTGCTATGAGTGATAGGGAGCTTGATGAGCTCATAATAATACCGGGTCTTCAGCCTTAGCTTAGCTTCAAGCTGGCGTACTCTCTAACCTTCTCTGCTATTTTGTCTGCCAGCTCTTCAAGCCTTGTGTAGTCTTCCTCTTTTGGAAGACCTTTAACCATCACAGGTTCTATCCACTCTGCCTTCAAGTTCCTCAGCGTTTCCTGTATGTGCTTTACGGTTACAACGCCGTTCCAGCCGTAGGAGCCTATGACTGTGGCAAGTTTAGTTTTCGGTCTGAGGCAGTTTACAAGGTATGCAAAGGAGATTATTGCCGGGTGAGCTCCTGCAAGGACTGTTGGCGATGCAAAGACAACTCCTGCTGCGTCAACAAGGTCCATTGCAACGTTTCCGATATCAACGGAAGTTAAGTTGTAAGGCCTTACAGCAATACCTCTTTTGCTCAGCTCTGAGGTTAAAAAATCAACCATACGGCGGGTGCTCTCATGCATGGATATAAAAGGAATAATAACTAACGGTTTAACCTCGTCGGATACCCACCTTCTGTAGGCGTTGAGTATGAACTCTGTTTCCTTTATTACAACTCCGTGACTTGGAGCAAGTATCTCGGGCTGGAGCTTGTCTATGAGGGCAAGGTGTTTCTTTATGAAGTTCCTAAAGGGCATCATTATCTCTGCGTAGTACCTTTTCGTCTCTAAGTAGACCTTTGCCCTGTTTTCATCAGAAGTGTCAAAGAGTTCACTGGTTGCAATGTGAGAACCTAAAAAGTCACAGGTAAACAGAACTTTATCCTCAACGGCGTAGGTAAACATGGTTTCTGGCCAGTGAACCCAAGGGGCTAAGAAGAACTGAAGAGTTTTATCTCCGAGGGAAAGAGTTTCTCCATCTTCAATTACTTGAAAGACATTTTCTGGAAGGTCAAGAAGGTCAATTAGCATCTGTTTACATTTCTTATTTGTAACAACCTTTGCTTCTGGGTAGAGCTTAAGAATTTCTGGAATCATCCCGGAGTGGTCCTGCTCTGAGTGGTTTGAAACGATGTAGTCTATCCTGTTAACTTTTAGCTCTTTCAGGTTTCTTAAGAGTTCTTCTCCCTTAAGAGGTTCAACCGTGTCAATTAGTGCTGTTTTCCCACTTCCAAAGACTATGTAAGCGTTGTAGCTTGTTCCTTCAGGAAGCGTAACGAGCTCGTCAAAAATCGTTCTATCCCAGTCTACTGCCCCTACCCAGTAAATTCCTTCCTTTATCTTCTTTGCAGCCATCACTCCTCCACAGGTTCAAAATCTTCCTTTCCGGCTCCACACCACGGACAGGTCCAGTCCTCTGGGAGCTCTTCAAAAGGAGTACCCGGTGGAATTCCGTTATCTGGATCTCCAGTTTCTTGATCGTAGATGTAACCGCAGGGGATGCACCTGTACTTTTTCATAGTGACCTCCATAAGTTTCTCACTTTTTAATCTTATGAAGAAACTAAGGTAGGAGCAAGTAAACGGAAGGCAGGTTTTCTAACCTTTAGACGGCTTTTCGGGGTTATTCAGGAACTTTTCAAAGAGCTCTGATGACGCGTAAACTGTTTTCTCTCCTGAGTAGGTAACAAAGCCGGGAGGGGTACCTTTGGGTTTTTTCAGATTTTTTGCTTCTGTAAAGTCAACGGGGACTTTCCCTGAGCTTTTTGCCTTGCTGAAAAAGACTGCTGCGGAAGCTGCTAAGAGGATATCTTCATCGCTTGGCTCTTTACCGCTTTCAAGCCTTAAAATCACGTGAGAGCCGGGGGTGTCTTTTACGTGAAACCAGAGGTCGTGCTCGTTTGCTAAGCGAAAGGTTATAAATTCGTTTTCCCTGCTGTTTCTGCCAACTACTATTCTGTTTCCGGATGGAAGTCTGAAGATTTTTAGTTTCTTTTTCTCCCTTTTTTCTTCCTTCTTAGCGGGAAGAAAGGTATCAAGCTCTTCTTTCTGCGTAGCATCCCGAACGACTCCCTTTAAGAGGGAAATGGTTTCAAGCTCTTCCTCTATTTCTTTTTTCCTCTTCTTGGAATGTTCTGCTTTTCTAAGGAGCTTCCTGTACTGTTTGAAATACTCTTCAACGTTTCCCTTAGGAGAAATGGTCGGGTTAACGGGGATTACGACTTCTTTTCCGCTTACGTAATCGGTAACTTTTACCCTTTCCATTCCCGGCTTTAGAAGGTGAAGGTTGTATTTGAGGAGCTCTCCCAAGAGTTTCTTCTCTTCTGCCCGTTCCCTTAGCTCTTCTGGTGAGGAGAGTTCTGAGAGCTCCGTAAGTAGAGCCCTCTCCTTCTCTTCTAAGTCGCTCAAGATACGTTCTTTTAGCCTTTCAAGCTCTTCAGCTTCTACTTTTTCCTCAAAGTAGGCTTTCCAGCACTCTGTAAAGGGGAACTCTCCTGAGAACTCCCTTCTCTCAAGCTCTTTTAGTGAAAGGTAGGGAAACGTTGTCATGAACTTAGGTTTTCTGTCCTTAAGGTAAAGACAGGGAGTTTTGGAGTTCTTGTGTTTTTCAAGGAAAGTAGCGTATGCCTTTTCAAGGCTTCCGGTTTCTTTGAATAGAAGTGCTATCTCCTTGGCGTTGAGAGGAGATATGCCTGCCACGACCTTGTGCAGGTTCTTTTCTATACCTTCAGGGGTTACCTTCCCAAACTTTAACTCGGAAAACTCCTTCTTGTCTAAGGGAGGGTACTGGTACTCGTCTCCAACTTCAAAGGGCCTTACGGAGCTCTTAAAGGGTCTTAAGAGAGCGATGATTTTTCTGTTGCTATCTAAAAGGAGAACGTTTGCGTTTTTTCCAGTAAGTTCCAAAATCAGGTAGTAGGTTTGAACCTTGCCTGAGAGGCTCAGTTTTACGGTTTCTATCTCAATTACTCTGTCTTTAACGGGGAGTTTAACAGATTTTACGTAGGTTCCTTCAAGGGGTTTGAAGTTTTTTAATGAGTCTTGGGAAAGTGGACTCTGAGAGAGGAAGAGGGCGTTTGGTTGTCCGGTGTAGACGTTTAGAAAGAATTTACCCGCCTTTATGGAAAAGGTTTTTTGGTTACCGTAAACGGCAGAGATTCTCTCTTTCCTTAGAGCTTTTTCAATTTCGGGGACACACTTTTCTATGAACAGGTAGTCCACTAAACGGTACCCTCCGCTTCTCTTTCTGGAAGAAGGGAGTAAGCTTTCTGGAAATTGGCGTAGAGAGCTCTTGCTGCAGTTCCAGCAAACTTTCCTGAAAGTTTAATGAAGGGTTTTTGGAGCTCCGGAGAGGAGAAAGCTCTTACAAAGGCTTCCCTTGTTAGTTTTAGCTTTTCAAGAACTTCTTCAAACTCTTTTTCTGCTGCCTTTTTGGCTTCAAAGAGCTTCATCTGGATTCTGCTCTTTACGTTTACCTCGCCGTCGCCTGAGGTTTCAACGGAGATGAATATGCTCTCCGGGTAGTCTAAGAGAACCTTTGACTGAGCTCCGTCACTCTGGGTTGATGGCATGCAGCCAAAGGGTTTAACGGAGAGAACCATGTGGGCTTTCTTTTCTTTTACGCTGTAGATGTGCTTTGCAACTTCCAAATAACCTTCGCCACCTACGACTAAAGGGTCGTAGTAGTCTTTAGCAAGTTCGGCCAAGTACTTTTGTGGAGGCAGAGCTCTCGGCCTAAAGGAGAGAGCTCCCCTTAAAAGGTTGTAGAGCCACCTAAGGAGAGAAGAGGCAGTTTTGACTGCAATAAACCTTTTAATGCGCTGGTAAGAAAGCCCTTTAGCTTTTATCTCCAGCAACAATTTCTTTTCCTGCATAAAGAGCTGGTAGTCTATCCATCCAGCTATGGGTTCTGGTTTTACCTCTGCTCCTTCTTCCTCAAGCCACCTGTGAATACGGTAGTTGCCGTCCCCTTCTGTCGTGTGGGCCCAAAACTCGCCAATTACACTAACGACGGGTTTAACTCGCGTGTAGTCAAAGCGAAGGCTGTTTAAGCTTTTGCGGAGTTTGACGAGGATGGAGAGTATTTCCTTAACTTTGCCTCCCTTCTTCATAGCGGCGTAGAGTTCCTGAAGGTACTCTGAGATAACTTTGTCAACAGAGCCTTTCTCCACCTCGTAAGGTCTCAGCTGATAGCCAATGTCCCTCACAATGTCGGCAGTCCAGACGGCTTTTATGAGCCTCCATACCAAAGTTGGCGTTAGTTCAACCTCTCCTTCTGAAGAGAGCTTACTTTGGTTGAGTATAGAGATGCTGAGGTTTTTAAAGCCGGCCTCACGGACGGCGTGCCTGTACTCAGACTCGTACATTCCGAACCTGCAGGGTCCGCAGGCTCCTATAGTTGTAAAGGTGTACTCTTTCTCTACATCAACTCCTTCGGCGGCCTTCTGTTTGAGGAACTTTATAAGGTTGCCTATCGTGTAGTAGGCAGGGTTGCACATTCCCCTATTACAGAACTCCCTGCCGATGGCAAGGGAGACGTTATCGGGGGTCGGCAGGAACTCAGCCCTATACCCTACGCTTTCAACAGCTCCCTTCATGAGGAGCTCATGAGTCGGTGTAAGCCCGCCGAAAAGAATGGTCTTTTTAGCCATTACTCTCCTTTTCTTCCCTGTTTTCTGACTGGAAAAGGTTCTTTACAGGCCTTGCCGGAACTATGGTTGCTATGGAGTGTTTGTATATAAGCTGTTGGGTTCCTCCGTTTTCAAGCAGAATCGTAAACTGGTCAAAGAAGGTAATTACTCCTTGAAGTCTCGTTCCCCTTGCAAGGTATACGCTTACAGGAATTCTCTCCTTCCTGAGCCTGTTGAGGTAGGTATCCTGAAGGTTCATGTTTCCTCCCAGAAGTTTTTGATGTCGTTTTTAATTAGCTCTATTACCTCTTCTTCACTAATCTCAGATAGGTTTACCCACTTAAATTTAGGTTCTTTCCTGAACCACGTAAACTGGCGTTTAGCAAACTGCTTTGTTCTCCTCTTTAAAAGTCTAACGGCTTCTTCAAGGCTCATCCTTCCTTCAAGGTACTCTAAGATTTCCTTGTAACCAAGGGCCTGAAATGCCGTTAAGTTCCTGCCAAACTTTAGTAGCCACTTTGTTTCCTCTACAAGTCCTCTCCTTATCTGGGAGTCAACTCTGTCTTCTATCCTCCTGTAGAGCTCTTCTCTGTTCCTGTACAGAAAGTATCCAAGGAAGGGGTAGCGGGGCTTTTCTCCTCTTTCTGGGAAGGCGGTAATAGGTTTTCCTGTGAGCCTATAGACTTCAAGAGCCCTAATGATTCTTTTCCTGTCGTTCTTTCCTATCTTTTTAGCGTAGTCTGGGGAGACTTTAAGGAGTTCTGCGTAAAGCTCCTCTGTGGAGAACTTCTCTAATTCTTTCCTAACCTCTTCGCTTGAAGGGGGAGTTTCAGGAACGCCGTAGAGGAGAGCTCTTATGTAAAAGCCGGTTCCACCTACAACGATTGGAAACTTTCCCTTTTCCTGTATTTCCTCTATTGCCCTGTCGGCCACTTTTACAAAGTCCGCAACGGAAAACTTTTCATACGGTTCAACAACGTCTATGAGATAGTGGGGAATTTCTTTCCTTATCTCTTCAGAAACCTTGTCCGTTCCAATGTCAAGGCCCTTGTAAACCTGCATTGAGTCGGCGGAGATAATCTCCCCGTCTATTTCCCTTGCGAGCTGAATAGAGAAGTCTGTCTTACCCGTTGCCGTTGGGCCTGTGATAACTATGAGGGGTTTTCCCTTAGTCATTTGGGGAAATTTCTCCAAAAAGTTCTTCTAAGCTGATACTCAACTTACAATTTCCTCTTAGTGGGATTTCTACCTTTCCGGAGGTTTTGTCCTCTAAAAGGACTCCAGAGCCTTCTTTAAAGCTGTAAACCTTTAATCTTTTAAGCTCAGGGTAGACGAGGGCGTAAAACTTTACCCCTTCTTGCCTATAGAGCTCAAATTTTAATCCCTCGTCTCGCTGGGAAGAAGAAGGAGAGACTACCTCAAATATTAAGAGTGGAGGGACTTTTAGGTGTCCTTCAAGGTTTTTTAAGTTGCAGACTACCACAACGTCTGGTCTTACGACGGTGTTAAACTTTACAACCCAGTCAATTTCTGGAAGAACTAAACAACCTTTACAGTCAGCTTTTTTAAGTTCTCTGCTCAGTATGTAGACAATTCTTGATACTACAAGCTGGTGTTTAACGCTTGGAGAAGGAGACATAGCAAAGGGAACTCCTTCTACGAGTTCCCAGTCTCCCTTCCAGTTCTTGTAGTCTTCATAGGTGTAGTACTCCTTAAATTTCTCTGCTAGTCCCACTAAGAAGCTCCTGTATGAACTTCAATACTCTAAGATATATCACTTAACTGCTTAAGGGTGTTCTCCGTTCTCTTCAGGGTTCTCTCTTTGCCAAGGAGCTCTACTAAGATTGGGAGCTCCACACCACTCATTTTACCGGTAAGGGCGATTCTTATAGGCATAAAGAGGTTCTTGCCCTTGGCCTTCAGCTCCTTCCCGACTTCCTTTACAAGCTTCTTAAAGGCCTCTTGGGAGAGCTCCCCATCAAACGCTTTGAGTTTCTCGTAGAAGAGCTCAATAACCTTCACCCTGTCCGGATTTTCAGCGATAAAGTTCTTCGCCTCATCTAAGACTTCAAAGTCGTCCTTGAGGAAGGTCTCCATGTAGGTGGGAGCGTCGGAGAGAACCGTAAAGTAGTCCCTCGTTACTTCAACTACCCTTTCAAGCCACTTCCTATCAAAGGATGAGAGGGCGTATCCTGCCTTCTCAAGGTAGGGAATGAGGAGCTCTGTTAGCTTATCTATCGGGTAGCTCCTTATGTAGACTTGGTTCATCCAGTTGAGCTTTGTAGTGTCAAAGACGGCGGGAGCGCTGTTTACGTCCTTTATGTCAAATCTTTCTATTAGCTCTTCCATAGAGAGAATCTCTTTTCCGTCCTTTGGATACCAGCCAAGGAGTGCCAAGAAGTTTGTAAAGGCTTCTGGTAGGTAGCCCTTTTCCCTAAACTCTTTTACAGATGTTGAGCCGTGGCGCTTTGAGAGTTTACTCCTGTCTGTTCCAAGTATCATAGGTAGGTGAGCAAACTTTGGAGGGGTAAATCCAAGAGCCTCGTAAAGGAGCAACTGCTTGGGAGTGTTGGAGATGTGATCCTCTCCCCTTATGACGTGGGTTACCTTCATGAGGGCGTCGTCAACGACGACGACGAAGTTGTAGACCGGCATCCCGTTGGAGCGAACGATGACAAAATCGCCACCGAGCTGTCTGCTGTTTATTTCTATTCTTCCCTTTACGAGGTCTTCAAATACAATGACTCTATCCTCAGGGACTTTAAATCTCAGGACGGGCTTTCTGCCCTCTTTCCTTAACTTTTCCTTCTCTTCCTCCGTTAGGTGTCTGCACTTTCCGGTGTACCTTGGGGGCTCTCCCCTTTCAAGCTGTTCCTTTCTCATTGCTTCAAGCTCTTCAGGTGTACAGTAGCACTCGTAAACAAGCCCTTTCTCCTTGAGCTTCTCAACGTACTCCCTGTATATGTCAAGCCTCGCAGACTGCCTGTAAGGGCCATAGTCTCCCCCTACATCCGGTCCCTCGTCCCACTCAATTCCCATCCATCTAAGGGCCTCGTATATAACTTTAACTGCCTCTTCACTGTGTCTTTCTACGTCTGTATCCTCAATTCTCAGAATTAACTTTCCGCCGTAGTGTTTTGCAAAAAGGTAGTTGAAGAGCGCCGTTCTTGCGTTTCCAACGTGCATGAAACCTGTGGGGCTTGGAGCAAACCTTACGCGAACAGTCATAGGAGTCCTCCGGTGAGCGGGGATTTTGTTCGCAAAATTGTAGCAGTTATAATTAAACTATGGAGGAGAAAAAGGCTGTAGCTCTAAAGTACGAGAGGGAAAAGGATAACGCTCCTAAGGTTTTAGCAAAAGGAAAAGGGATTATTGCGGAGAAAATAGTTGAGTTAGCAAAAAAGCACGATATACCAGTTATAGAGGATAATGAGCTGGTGTCTTTCTTGGTTTCACTTGACTTAGGGGAGGAGATACCTCCCTCCCTCTATAAAGCTGTTGCTAAAGTATTGGCTCTTGTCTACTCGGCTACTCGCCAAGGATATCCTTCAAAATAGCCTCACTAATCCTATGAACGTCAATACTGTAAGTTCCTTCAGCAAGAGCCCTCTTTATCTCCTCTACCTTCTCGCGGGGTGGTGGCTGGAGTTCCTCAATCTGAGAGGAGAGCTCTTCAGACAGCGTTACCATTACCCCTTCTGTTTCCCCATCTGGGAGAGAATCTGAAGACCCTTTGCGAGCTCTCTTCAGTTGCCCTATCTCCTCGTTAATAGCGGCAAGGAACTCTGGAGAAATCCTATCTATTCTCAACTTTGTAACCCTCCGCTGCTTTCCCTACACTTACATTATCGGCAGAGGGAAGGCATATTTTACCACCAAGCTTCCTCTTTTGCCTCAAGGACCGTCTCAATTATAACAATAATTACTGAGAAAATATTGGCAACGAGTGCACCCCATGCAAGAGCTTCAACGAGTGTCATTCGGGCGCCCATCTCGTAGAAAATCAGGGCCGGTATTAGGTGTAGGTCGGCTGCTAAACTTGTGGCAAGGAGCTCTGCACTTAGGGTCTTTTTACTGCCAAGTTTAAGAAGGGTAGCTATGAGGTTGAACGTAACGGAGGCGATGAGCTCGTAAGGGTCTCCGTCGTAAACAAAGCCAACGGTTGTTGTAAGTGACATCATGATAAAAAAGGCCGTTCCAACTTTACCCCAGTCCATGGAGCCTCTCCTTTATCTTTTTCTTGAGCATTGCACCTCTTGAGGTAACTTTACCTTTGAAAAGAACTTTGATTGCATCCTGTAACCTATTCTTGGGAGCGACAACGACTAAGATATCTAGGGGTTCAATAACTACATCTCCACCGGGGGTGTATATAACTTTCCCGTCAGATTTTTTTACGGCAATGACAGTAATTCCAAATCTTTTCCTGAGGTCAATATCTCTCAGAGTTTTTCCAACAATTGGCGAGTCGCTCTGGACGACTAGCTCTTCTATGTCTATAAAGGTGTGTTCGCCAAAGAGTATCTCTTCAAGAAGGGATTTCTCGCCGAAGATTGGAGGTTTTCTGGCAAGTATTGCCATGCGTTTTGAAATTATGGACGGTATTGTCTCAACGTAGTCAGCTCCTACGAGCTTTAGCTTTTCCTTGAACTTGTCTTTCTTTACGAGGGCAAGGATAAAGAATGGATAGATGTTGTTTTTTGTGACGGCGTTCTTGACAGTTAGCGTTATTGCAAGGTTCCTGTAATCGTCAGTAGTTGCAACGATAGCTCCAACTGCAGTCTCTATGTTTGCGAGGTATAGGGTATTCTCGTCTGAGGGGTCAAGCTGGAGGTAGTAGTTTATCTCGTGTTCTTTCGCAAACTCTTCCAACTTTTCGGAAGGGTCTACGAGAACAACGGGTATCTTGTAGAACTTCATCTCCTTTATAAGATGGAGGACGTAGTCGTTCATTCCGAAAACTATGTAGTGGCCTTTGAGAGCAGAGATGTCATTTACCATTTTCCTGAACCTCAAGATTTTCTTTACCTCTCCAGAGGTAACGATGTTTATGAGAACCGCTATAGAGTATCCCATAACGCTGCCTACACCAAAGGTCATTACGGCAAGGTTGAATATCCTTGCCTTAACGTCCATGTTCCACATTTCACCGTAGCCTATGGTCGTAACAGTGAGAATGGTCATGTAGAATGCCGTTAAAAGGTCAACACCGGAGATGAGCATATAACCAACGGTAGATACCATTACAGTAATGAGGGCGATTATGAGGGGGGCACGGAACTTCATTAAGACTTCAAGTATTCTTTCCTGACCGTACTTTGGTGGTATGTACTTTTTTACCTTTCTCAAAGTTACCTCAGGAAGACGTAGAGTCTGTCAAGCCCCTCTTCTATGTTCCTTTCGTCCGTGCAGAACGAAAACCGGACAAAACGTTCCGTTTTATTATAGCCAAAGTCCCTTCCCGGCGTTATGGCCACTCCGGTTTCTTCTAAGACCTTAAAGGCAAAGGAAAAGCTGTCTTCTGTGAAGGCAGAGGCGTCGGCAAAGATGTAGAAAGCTCCTTGGGGATGTGCTGGTATGCGAAAGCCTAATTTTTTCAGACCACTTAACATTAAATCCTTTCTTTTTCTGAAGGTTTCAACGTTTCTCCTTAATTCTTCAAGACACTCTTCTTCAAAGCAGGCAAGTGCCGCTATTTGGGAAAGGGTTGGAGCTGATATGGCTACGTTCTGGAGAATTGCTACTACGTCTTTGACCATCCAGTCTGGAACTATCAGCCAACCTACCCTCCAGCCGGTCATGAGGAAGAACTTTGAAAAACCTGAAACTACTACAGCATTGTCAGTTACTTCCAGTACCGATGGAGCTCCCCTCCCATATGTGAGGCCGTGGTATATCTCGTCAGAAATTACAAAGGCCTTTTCGGAAATCTTCTGGAGCTCCTCTTTTGTGTAAACCACTCCAGTAGGATTGGAAGGAGAGTTAATTACCACTGCTTTTGTCTTTAGTTTTTCCGGTTTTACCTTAAACTCTTCTTCTGCTTCAACGTTGACCGGTTCTGAGTCAGCTTTTAAAAACTTTAACATGTTCTTATAGCAGGGATATCCGGGATCTGGGTAGGCTACGCTACCTATCCTCTCTGAGACGACCTTTAAGACGGCAAGGAGGCCTATGGAGCTCCCCGGAGTAACTATAACCTGCTCTGGGTTTACCTTAACGCCGTAAGTCCTCTCGTAGTACTCGGCTATTTTCTCCCTTAAGGGGGGAATTCCGGCTGTTTCTGTGTAGCGGAGCTCCGTCCTTTTTAGTGCCTCTAAGGCTTTTTCCTTAACGATTTCGGGGACAGGGAGGTCTGGCTCTCCAACTTCAAAGTGGATGATTTTCCTACCTTCCCTTTCAAGCTCCTTAGCCCTCTCAAGAACTTTCATTACGTAGAAGGGCTCTATCAACAACCTCTCCATAGTTTTCCTCTCTCTTTTCCCCTACCTTTGTCAGTTTTACTTTAACAACTTCTCCCGGTTTTAGCTCTTCATTCAGTATAACCCTTATGTAGTTTCCGGTTAGGGCGGTGGAATTTCCATCTGGCAGTTGAGAGAGGACGAGGGCTTCAAGCTCCCTTCCAACAAAACGCTCCCTGTACGCTACGCTTTTTCTCTTTCCAATCTCTCTTAAGATGGAAGCTCTTTCCTTTTTTACCTCCGGTGGAACGTCGTCTTTCATCGTTGCTGCAACTGTTCCCTTTCTCTTAGAGTAGGGGAAGACGTGAAGGTAGCCAAAGGGTATCTCCTCAACGAACTTTCTCGTTTCTTCAAAGTCCTCTTCCCTTTCTCCGGGAAATCCGACCATAACGTCCGTTCCTATGCAGATTTCCGGATTCCGTGAGAGTATCTTTTCAACTACCTTCCTAAAGTCCTCTGCCCTGTAGCGCCTTCTCATTAGTGTAAGGATTCTGTTACTTCCACTCTGAAGTGGTATGTGAAGGTGGGGGGCTACCTTCTCTGAGCCAGTTACTACCTCTATGAGGTCGTCGGTAAATTCAATCGGCTCAACGGAGCTGATTCTGAGCCTGTAGAGTCCGGGAATTTTGACGAGCTCTTCAATGAGTTTTGCAAGATTCCAGTTTCCCTCAAGGTCTACACCGTAAGCTCCTAAGTGAGTTCCGGTTAGGACTATCTCCTTGTAGCCTGCGTCAACGAGCTCCTTTACCTGTTCAATTACTCTCTGGGGCTCTTCACTTACCATCTTGCCCCGTGCCTTTGGGATGATGCAGTAGGAGCAGAAGAGCTCACACCCCTGCTGGACTTTCAGGAAAGCTCTCGTCCTGCCCTCGTAGTGTCTGATTGTAAGGGGGTAGAAATTCCTATCCTTCCATACGCCTTTTACGTGGATACGGGGGAGCTCCCCTTTAAGTCGCTTCTCAACGAGCTCTAAGATGTGGAACTTCTCTGTGTTTCCCGTTATGAAGTCTACCTCCTTTACCTTTTCAACTTCTTCCGGGTAGACCTCAGAGTAACAACCCGTTGCAACAATTAGAGCTTTTGGATTCTTCTGCTTTGCCTTCCTTAAAGCTTTACGGGACTTGGCGTCTGCCGTTGACGTTACCGTACAGGTGTTTACTATGTAGATGTCTGCTTCCTCGTCAAAGTCAACGACCTCGTAGCCGGCCTTTTTGAAGAGCTCTTCCATGTAGGCCGTCTCGTGGAAGTTCATCTTACAGCCGAGTGTATAGAAGGCAACTCTCTTCAACGGAGCTCTCCTTTTAGAGTTTGCTTTGTTATAATCTAAAAAGTTATTGTGGTCTTTGAAAGTTGAATAAGGTTAACGGGCAAAGTTAGGCTTGCTGAAACTTTTTGCTTGTAAGGGTTGATTTTTAGCGAGTTATAGAATTTGATAGAAATCTCAAGTTCTGGAGATATTGATTTTCAATATTTCCAGATTTTTGCTGTTGAAATGCCCGAAAAAGTGAGCGGGATTGCGACTTAAGATTGTTAACTATACCTAACATTCACCTAAAAGTTGAAATGCCCGAAAAAGTGAGCGGGATTGCGACTCCAACTTCTCTCGTCCCATTTCCTCATCCCTAACCTGTTGAAATGCCCGAAAAAGTGAGCGGGATTGCGACGAAACGCAGGCTCCTATGCCTGCCTGTGCAAGAAGTTCCCCAGTTGAAATGCCCGAAAAAGTGAGCGGGATTGCGACTCTCGTTTACCCATTTTTCCGCAACGAGTTTTGATGTAATGTTGAAATGCCCTGAAAAGTTGAAGGGATTTTCTTTCACGGGGAGGAGTTTTAAGGAAGGGGAAAAGCAGGTCTCATACTTTTAAGGGGGGAATCTGAGGGGGCTATGTCTCCCTCACTACTGAGAGTAGTTTAGTTGAGAAAGGAGGGAGTTCCCCACTTTCTTCAGGGGTTCAATTCCTACCGGTTCTTTTTTAAAGAGCTCCACAGTTACTACCTTCTTGCCAAAAATCTTTTCAAATTCTTTACAGTTCTTTTGACACCTGTTTAATACAACGAGTTTTACGTTTACTCCACTTGTTTCAAGCTCTTTTATCGTTCTCCTTGCTATCTCAATCGGCATTGAGTCCGGCGTTGTTACAACTCCAAAGGTTGTTATTTTTTCGTCTAAGAGCTTTTCCCTTAAGAAGAGAACCTGTTCCTTTCTCCTTTTAAGTATCTCTAAGACTGGGTCTTCCTCCTCTTTTCTGAGTCCTGCCATCTCCTCGTAACGGAGGGCTTCTTCCCTTAGGTTTATCAGCCTTTCAAGCCACTTTAAAAGGAGCTCCGGCAGTGCTATGAGCCTTACAGTGTAGCCCGATGGTGCTGTGTCAAAAACTATCCTGTCAAAAGATTTAAGGTTTTCTTTTAAAATCCTGTATATTGAGTCAAGGATTGCAAGCTCAAAGCTTCCCGGAGAGTAGAAGGCAAGTTTTATCTCTTCCTTTATCTCTTCAAGAATTACAGGGCTTACGATTTTTTCAGCTTCCTTCTCTACCCTCTTCAGGTAGTTCTTCATCTCCCTTTCAACATCAACCTCAATGGCGTAGAGGTTATCACAGACCTTTTTTACGTTCCCGCCGATTTCCTTTTTAAGGGCTAAGGATAGGGAGTGGGCAGGGTCTAAGGAGACCAAAAGGGTTTTGTAGCCTGAGGAGGCAAATCCTAAGGAGAGGGCAGAGGAAACGGTTGTCTTCCCCACTCCACCCTTGCCAGAAAAGAAAAAGACTTTCAAGGCTCTCCTACCTCTCCGAGGGCGCGGGAGATTACGCTCTTTCTGTCTGCCATTCTCCTCTCCCACCCCTTTATTTCAACTGCAATGTGGGGTAGGAGCTCCACAAGGTAGTAGTGAACGGGGTTTGGAATTCCGAGCCTGTGGCTCAATACCACGGTCAGTAGGTTGTCGTTTAGAACCTTAGCCTTATACTCAAGCTTGTCGGTTGCAGAGTCAAGGAGAGCTCCTTTAAAGAAGAGCTTTAGATTTTTAAGAAACTCCTTCACGCTCTTCCCTCCACTTTTTAAACTCCGGGGAGTTCTTCCACCTCCTGTGAAACCAGAACCACTGTTCTGGGTGTTCTCTCACGGCCTTTTCAATTGCCATTGTGTACTCCTGTGTCAGCTCCTCTACGCTCTTACCTTCTGGGTAAATCGGCTCGTAGGTTCTTATTACGTACTTTCCGTCCTCAATAAAGCAGAAGGCTGGAATGGCAGGCTTTCCGGTTTTTATGCTGAGTATTGCAGCACCCCTGTTCGTGTAGGTCTGCCTTCCAAGGAATGTTGTGAGAACTCCCTCTTTAACCTTTGGCCTCTGGTCAAGGAGAATCCCTACGTAGCGACCACGTTTTAGGTCTTTCACGATTTCAATGACGTTCCCTGTTGGAATGACCTTTATGCCCCAAGACTCCCTTATTGAGTTTATTATCCTGTCTACCCTTTTGTTTTTCATGGGCTTGGCAACTACAGAAAGCTTTCCTCCACTTAGGGCAGAAAAGAGAGCTCCCATCAGTTCCCAGTTGCCTATGTGGGCGGTTAAAAGGATACCTCCACCTTCGGGAACTTTTGATGGGTCAACGGGCTTAAATAGGCTCTTTAAGTAGTCAAAGGAGTAGGAAGGTAATCGGAAAAAGTCTACTGAGCACCTTATAAAGTTCTTAAGGCTCTCCTTGCCGATTTCTCTTGGGAAGCCGGTAAATAGAAGGTTTTCCTCTGTTACCTTCTTTATTCTCGGATAGCTGTAGAGGACTTCTGCTAACTTATCGCCTATCCTGAAGGCCGTTTCACGGGAGAGCTTGTTTACTGTAAAGAGGCTAACCCTTAAAAGTAGATACTCCAGCAGGTGTAAATTCTCCTTCAATTTCTTCCTCTTTTACCTTTTCCGTTCCTTCAAGGTTAGAGAGTATGAACTCTTTGAGCCCGTAGGCTTCAAGCCTTAGGACGGGAGCTCTTGCTTTGATTCCTTTACCCTTTAGCTTTATCAGGTCCTTCTCGGTAGTTACGGGGTTTTCAAGCCTTTTGAGTTTCTCAATCTCTTCTTCCGTATACTCGTGGTGGTCCTGAAAGATGAACAGGTTCCGTATGGTATATCCCATCCTTATGAGCATCTCTACGAACTGTCCCGGGTTGCCTATTCCACAGAAGACGTCTATCTCTCCTTTCGGAGGTTCTACTCTATCAAAGTTCTGGTTAACCCAGAACTTAAAGCTCTGCTCAGCGTGGAATATAGGCTTTTTAAAGGTTCGTAGGTATAGCTCAAGGCTTTCAAGTCTCTTTGTATCTACAAGGTTGCTTCGTGTTATGACAAAGCAGTCTGCTCTGCTGAGACCTTTTAGCGGCTCCCTCAAAAGGCCGAGAGGTAGGCAGTAGCCGTCGCCAAAGGGGTTAAAGGGGTCAATGGCAACGATGTTTATCTTGGGAGTAACTTTCCTGTGCTGAAATCCATCGTCTAAGATTACAACGTTTGCTCCGTTCTTAAAGGCAAACTTTATCCCTTCAACCTTTTCCTTGCTCACTACAGTTCTGTATTTTTTTAGGGCGTAGAGGGATGCTTCGTCTCCAAACCGTTTTGGGTCTGGCTTAGCGAAAGCGGGCCCTTTTTCCTTTCCTCTGTATCCCCTGCTGACAATTGCGGGAGAAAAGCCGACCTCCTCAAGGAGTAAGTAGATGGACTCTGTAAGAGGGGTTTTTCCTGCTCCGCCGGCGACGATGTTGCCAACGGAAATTATCGGAAGTCCTGAAGAAAAGGATTTAAGAAAACCGGCATCGTATAGGAAGTTGCGAAAAGCCATAGCTCCACAGTAGAGTTTTGAAAGCCCCCACAGGAAAGGGAAGAGGAGCTTCCACTTTCCTTCTTTCCTTACAACCTTCTTTCTCAGTTCGTCGGCGTTCAACCCCTCTCTCCTATGGATTCAAGGATTCTTTCAGTTACGCCCCTTTGCTTTAGGTAGGAGCTAAAGGTGTCCTCACAGAATTTATTATAAATTGTCTCGTTTGAAAGGAGATTCTTTAAGAGCTCTGGGAGCTCTTCCTTCTTAGCGGTTGGAATTTGCAGGAGCTCAGCCACGTCGCGAAAATCGTTACAGAACTTCCCCATAATGACCGGTTTTTTCCACAGGACTGCCTCAACAGGGTTGTGTCCGCCGATTCCGGGAACAAAGCTTCCCCCTATTATGCACACGTCGGCATAGCGGTATAAAGATGCGAGTTCACCTATCGTGTCAACTATGTAGAAATCAACATTCTTGCTTATTCTCTTTGTTTTGCTCCTGAAGGCTGTTTTTCCGGGGGGAGAGAGCTCCTTTGCTCTTCCGACGTGTCTTGGGGCTATGACTGTAAGGATGGAAGGAAAGTGTTCCTTTAACTTTTTGTGAACCTTAAAGGCTAACTCTTCCTCTCCGGGATGGGTACTTCCCCAGATTAAGACCTTCCTCTCTCCTTCTATATGGAGCTCTGCCAAGTTTTCTGGTTTGGGAACGTCAAGCTTTAAGTCTCCTACCGTAAAAACTCTCCCAAAACCTACCTCTTTTGCCCTTTCAGCGTCTTTCTCTGTTCTGGCAAGGAAGACGGCCTTGTCAACGAGAGGTTTTAAAAATTTCCTTAGGCGCTTGTAGTTTTTAAAGCTTCTATCAGATATCTTCCCGCTAACAAAGTAAACAGGAATGCCCTGTTCCTTTGCAGCTTTTAATAGTGAAGGCCAAATTTCGGTCTCGTAAATTAGAATCTTTTTGGGCTTTGTTTTCTTGAGGAAACTCTTTACTACTGGGTAGATATCTACTGGGAGTAGGCGAGAGGGAGTTTCGGGATAGAGTTTTTTTACCCTTCCTAAGCCGTAGTCGGTAAAGACTGTTATGGCGACTTTTCCCTTGAGAGCCCTTACAAGTGGCTTGACTGAGGTTGCTTCTCCAACGCTTGAAACGTGAAGGAGGATTTTTTCCTCTCCTTCCGGAAAAGAGGTGGAGAAGCGGGACAGTAGTGTTACGTTCCCCCGCTTCCTTGCTGCAAACTTTACCACAGGAAAGAAAGGTAAGAGGCCGAGAAGTACAGCGCTATAGAGCCATAAAAGCATCACTTTAGCCCAATAAGTTTGTGGACTTGGGGAATAATTCTAACGGAGAAAGCGTTTACGAATTCCCTATCTTCCACAACCATATGGGTAACTCTTCTGCACGTCTCTATATAGTCTTCAAAGGGCGTTTCAAGGGGTTGGATTACGATTGGTTCTTTTATGAGCTCACTGTTTTTAAAAGCAAATGTCTTTATGGTTTCAAAGTCCTTTTGGCTAAAAACTCCGAATTTTATGTAGGCACGTTCGTAAGTTTTCAGGAATTTCTTGAGGGATTCTTCAGGGAAAGTAACTCCCATTGTTGGAGGTTTAGGTGAGAGGACGATTTTTAGTTTTTCCCCCGGCAGGTCGTCCCTAAAGATGTGTCCACAGGTTTCTATAGTGATTCTTTTTATCCTTTCTTCCTTTGATAGGAGTCTAATTAGTAGGGGGAGGTTTTCTTCCTCAAGGGGTTCTCCGCCTGTTATGATAACTTCTGGCAGTTTTGATTTTAAAGCTTCTTTTACAATTTCCGTTACTTGTGCTGTTTTCTTAGAGTTCCATGCATACCTTGTATCGCAGAACTTACAGCCTACGGAACACCTTCCAGTTCTAATGAAGAAGGCCGGTTGGCCAACGTCTAAGCCTTCTCCCTGTATGGAGACGAAAGTTTCTGAGAGGGTAATTCTCATTTTGACCGTTTCTCTTCCTCTTCCTTTTTAACCACTATCGGAGACCTGACCTTTATGTCGTACTTCTTGCCAGCTATGTATCCGGCTGCCATTCCCGCCCCTCCTGCCACGAGGAACGGAATACAGCTTGAGAGGAATAGGGGTAAGAAACATACGGCTACCAACTTAAAAGTCAATCCCTTCCCTCGCATTTTCACCTCTGTAAAACGGGTGTTTGACAAGACAAAACTCCGTTACGTAATCTGCCCGCTTGATGATTTCTGCCTTTGCGTGCCTCCCTGTTAGGATAAGCTCAACCCTTGGCGGTTTCCTATCTATCAGGTCAATGACCCTACTTAGGGGAATTAGTCCTAAGTGAACAACAATATTTATCTCATCAAGAACTAAAATGTCAAATTTTTCTATAGCTTCCTCTGCAAGCTGGAAACCCCTTAGGGCAAGCTCTTTGTCAACTTCCGTTACGCAGAAGTCGTAATCTGGTCTTCCGGTCTGGATAAAGTGAAAGTTTGGTAACTTCTTCACTGCCTCTATTTCACCTGTAGGTTTTCCCTTTAGGAACTGTATGAAGCAACAGCTGAGTCCCCTACCTAAGGCTCTTAGGCAAAGGCCGAGGGCTGCAGAAGTTTTCCCTTTACCGTTCCCGGTATAAACGTGGACGAAGCCTCTCTTTAAAGGCATTCTACTACCTTTCTGGCCAGTTCTTTTGCTCTTCTATCAATCTCAACTACTTCCTCAACTGATGAGGGTTCTTCAAAGTCTGCTAACTCCATAGTCTTTTCTATCACCTTAGGTATGGCCGTAAAGGGAATTTCTCTCTTTAAGAAGCTTTCAACGGCGACTTCATCGGCTGCGTTTAGGACTATTGGGTATGGGTAGCCCATTTTAAAGGCTTTGTAGGCGAGCTCTAAGCAGGGAAAGCGTTCAGTGTCCGGCTCTTCAAAGGTTAACTCCAGTCCAAAGAGCTCCAGCCGGAGTTCTTCAACCTCCAAAGGTAGCCTCTCAGGATAACTTAGGGCGTAGGCTATAGGTATCCTCATGTCTGGAACGCCGAGCTGGGCGATAACGGAGTTATCAGAGAACCTTACAAGGGAGTGTACTATACTCTGAGGGTGAATGACGACCTTTACTTTTTCGGGAGGGAGGTTAAAGAGCCAACAGGCTTCTATTACTTCAAGTCCCTTGTTCATAAGAGTTGCGGAGTCAACTGTAACTTTAGTTCCCATACTCCAGTTTGGGTGTTTTAGGGCCTCTTCCGGCGTTACGTCCTCAAGATTTTCCCTCTTTCTAAATGGGCCTCCGGAGGCGGTAAGAATTATTTCCTTTACGCTATCCTTCCTTTCACCATTTAAACACTGGAATATTGCAGAGTGTTCACTATCAACGGGGATAATTTCTTTCGCCACTTCGGTGATAAATTTACCGGCACAGACTAAGGACTCTTTGTTGGCAAGGGCTAACCTTCCCCCTTTTTGAGCTGCCCAATAGGTTGGCAGAATGCCGGCAGAGCCAGAGATTGCCGATATACAGATGTCAAAGTCAACTGTTTCTATAAGCTCTTTTACGCCTTTAAGACCTGTGTAAAACTTCCCGTTGAAAGAGAAAAACTCTTGAGTTTCTACAAGGCAGACAGCTTCGGGTTTAAAAATTTCCGCCTGCTCCCTTAGTTTCCTCCCGTTCCTGCCGGCCACAAGTCCTATGACTTTAAACCTTTCGGGGAACCTTCTGATGACATCTAGGGAGCTCTCACCTATAGAGCCTGTTGAGCCGAGGATGAGTACCCTTTTCATCTTTAAAGCCTTGCAAGGAGGGCTTCTAAGGTATCTACCCTTTCTTGTTTACCAGTTTCAAGTTCTTTGAGGGAGTAAAAGCCTTCAGAGAGCTCCAGCTCGCCAATTATAACGGCGTATTTGGCTTTAACCCTGTCAGCAGCCTTCATCTGTGATTTGAAGCTTCCCTGCCTGTGGTCTATTTCTGCCCTAAAGCCTTTCTTCCTGAGGAGGTCAACTAATTTGAGCCCTTCTCTGTAGGCTTTCTCTCCTCCTGTTATGACAAACACGCCGTCTCTCTTTTCCTCTATATCGGGTAGTAGCAGCATTACCCTGTCAACGCCAAGAGCAAAGCCAAGGGCAGGAGTATCGGGACCTCCAAGCTGAGAGATGAGCTTGTCGTACCTTCCGCCTGCAAGGACGGTACTTTGAGCTCCAAGTTTGTCCGATTTAAACTCAAATACAGTTCTTGTGTAGTAATCAAGTCCCCTCACCAAGAAGGGGTTAACGTTAAAGTCAACTTTTAAAGCTTTCAGGAAATTCTTCACGCTCTCAAAGTGCTCGCTACACTCAGGGCACAGGTAATCGGTAATTAAAGGGGCTTTCTCTACTACTTCCCTACATTTTTCGTTCTTACAGTCAAGTACCCTTAGCGGGTTTCTCTCAAACCGCCTCTGACAGTCTTCACACAACTTGTCCTTTTGCTTTTCAAGGAAGTCTAAAAGTGCCTTCCGGTAGTCTGGCCTACACTTTTCGCAACCTATGGAGTTAAGCTCTAAGGTAAATTCAACATTTAAGTTGTTTAATATGTCAGAAGCTACCTTTATGACCTCTGCGTCCGCTCCGGGGGAGGAAAGGCCGAAAATTTCACATCCAGCTTGGAAGAACTGCCTTTTCCTTCCGGCCTGAGGCCTTTCAAACCTGAACATAGGACCAACGTAGAACCACTTTGTAAAGGGTTCTTTTGCAAAAACGCCGTGTTCTACGTAGGCCCTTACAGCAGAAGCTGTTCCTTCAGGTCTTAAGGCAATTACCCTGCCGCCTTTATCTTCAAAGACGTACATCTCTTTTTGAACTATGTCCGTCGTTTCTCCGACGCTCCTTGTAAATAGTCCAGCCTCCTCAAATATCGGTAGGATAACCTCTCTAAATCCAGCCCTCTTTACGATTTCCTTGAACTTTTCTACAACCTTCTCAAATTTTTCGCTTTCGGGAGGGATTAAATCCTCAACACCCCTTACAGCTTTAAACTCCATGGGACTCTACCACCTCCACGTTTTCTGTTCCACAGAACCTGTCCCCGGCATCTCCAAGTCCGGGAACTATGTAGCCGTTGCCGTTTAACTTTTCGTCAACCGATGCAGTTATGATAGTTAACCCTCTAAATTTTTCAAGCCTTCTAATCCCTTCTGGTGCAGAGACGATGGAGATAAAGGTTATGTTGTTTTCTTCAATACCTTTCTCAAGGAGGACTTTCACCGCCTGCTCTGCTGTTCCTCCCATTGCCAGCATCGGGTCAAGGAGAACGTAGCGAGCACTCTTTAAAAGAGGAAACTTGACGTAGTAGTTAACCGGCTGTAGTGTTTCCTCGTTCCTGTAAGTTCCAATAAAGCCGAGTCTTCCCTTAGGGAAAACCCTAAGGGCAGCTGGCAGTAGGGATAATCCGGCCCTTAAAATGGCTATGAAGACGACTTCTTCAGAAACGGTTTTTACCTTGGCAGGGGCTACAGGAGTTTCTACAGTTTTTTCCTTTAGTTTTAACTCTTTGAGGGCCTCTATTATGAGCAGTTCTCCTAATCGCTCAAGGTCTTCTCTAAAAACGTAGTAAGGTGTGTTTTTATCTCGGATTGTCGCAAGGAGTTCTTCTATAAGTGCGTTTTCCGGTTTTAGGAGCTTCACTCTGCAATCCTCCGGGCAAGGGTCGTTATAGGAAGGTTTGGATAGTCACCTTTGAGCGTTTCTAAGGCATCCTTCGCGCTCTCAGAATCTCCTTTTTTAAGAGCTATGAGAAGCCTGTCGTAGATTGCTTCTGGATAGGTCCAGTCTTTATCCCTCTTGATTTGGGAAATGATTTTTTGGGCAGCATCTAAATCGTTCTTGTCAATTTCTGCAGCTACCATTCCAGTTTTGGATGGAGGAGAGACTAAGAAACTGTCTGTTTTTGAGAGCTCTCTTAGGAGCTCTTCCTTCTTCTCAATCTTTGCAAGTAGAAAGGCGGCTATTTTTGTAGAAGGAGCTCCTTTATACTCCTTTAGGGCTTTAGAAAAGAGTTCTGTAGCTTTTTTCTCGTTTCCAGACCTTAAAAAGTAGAGCCCTTCGTCAACAATCCTTGCTGCTTTAAGTTCCTTTTGGTTTTTTTGCCATACGTATCCTCCGTAACTGCCAGCTATTACGGCGAAAAGTAGAAGGGCTCCTGCAATTTTCTTCCAGTTAGCTGAGAGGAAATGGGCTATCCTGTAAAGGTCAGAGACGAGTTGTTCTGCCTCTGGGGTGTCTATTTTCTCTGGTAAGTGTACGGGGAGCTCTTCCTTTTTCTTTTCTTTCTTCCTATATGCTCTGTAAGGTGGTTTTTTCAATGGAGACCTCCTAATATATTAATTCTGACACCTACATTGTAACAATTATTGGGATAGGAGAAATTGGCGGAGAGTTTTACACGTCTTAAAGAAGTAAGAAGGATAGGCTACCTACTTCTCTTAATCTTGGTAGCTTCAGTCCTTTTTATGGCAGGTAGTAACTACCTATTTAGAAAGGAAGTTGAAGAGGCCATTTACGTCTCTATTTTTGAGCAAAATAAAAAGAGACTGAAAGAAATAGTTGATGCTACTGTTCTTTCTTTTTCCAAGAAGGAAGCTCTCCTTAAAGAAGATATGAAAAGGAAAGTCAGGGAAGAAGTTCTTAATGCCCATAAAATAGCTACTTCTATATACAGAACCTGTAAAATTCTTAAATGCAGTGATAATAAAATTAAGAGGTTGATTCATGAGGCCTTAAAGGGATACAGGTTCTTTGAAGGCAAAGGGTACATTTTCATTGATTCCGTGAAAGGCCCTGTAGTTCTTAATCCCCTTTTTCCTGAGCTTGAAGGAAAAAACGTTTGGAATATAAAGGACGCCAAAGGGAAGCTTGTCCATAGGGAATTTGAGAGAACGGTTCTCTACTCTCCTAACAATGAGGGATTTGTTACTTACTACTGGTACCTTCCCGGAACGAAAAAAGTTGATGAGAAAATCTCCTTCTTGAAACTCTTTAAACCGTACAATTGGATAATAGGGGGAGGATTTTACCTTTCTGACTTTAAGGAGTACGTTAAGAGAATCCTAAAAGAGGAGGGGAGAATCTATAACCTCTTTATTGTTGACCTTAACGGAAAAACCGGTTCTTCCCTGCAGGAAAGAAGGCTTTTAGCTGTAGTTAGGAGACTCCCTCAAAAGGAGCTTGAATCAGGGCTGTTTATTAACAATGGTTCCGGGGTTTACTACCTGAGGCTTTACCGTAGGTGGAACTGGCTGATAGGAAGCTACGTTACGAAGGATGACCTCTTTAAGGAGGCCGTTGTTCTTAAGGGAGAGTTTATGGGCACTATGAAAGCTGCCCTTTTCGTAGGTTCGTTAGTTGTTCTTGTTATCTTCTCAAGCTCCACCCTTGGCATCTGGTACTTTATGGAGGAGCTTAGAAAAACTTTGCGGGAGCTCTTTAAGAGGAACCGTCAACTAACCAAGTTAAACAGGGAGATGGTACTTAGGGCTTATAAGGATAACATTACAGGACTTAGGAACAGAAATAGGTTTGAGGAAGACCTTAGAAAGGTAGCGACCTCCAAGGTTAACTTTGCCCTTGTGAACATCAGGAACTTCCGGGAGATAAACGAGCTCTTCGGTATGAAGGAGGGGGACAGAATACTTAGAACCTTTGGCAAATTCTTGAAGAGGCTGGCAAAAAGGGAGAACAAGTTCGCGAGGGTCTACAGGATAAGGGGAGACAGGTTTGGGCTTTTGGTTACTGATATAAGCGAGGGTGATTTTATTTCTATGGTTAAAAGAATTATTGCAAAGCTTGAGCAGCAGGAGTTTGAGGTTGGAGATATAAAGTTTAGGCTGGACGTAGTTGCCGGCATTTCAAGGAACAGGGAGCAGCCGATTATTGAGGCGGAAATTGCAGAGCAGGAGGCTAAGAAGAGGAATATGGACATATACGTGTTTGATGTAGACCTTGAGGAGCTCTACAGGGAGCTCCAGAAAAACATCACAATAGCGACGAAGTTAAAGGACGCCATTTCCAACGATAGAGTAATTCCTGTCTTTCAGCCTATTGTTGACCTCCAAACTGGAGAGGTTGAAAAGTACGAGGCTCTCATGAGGATTGTTGATGAGGACGGAAAGCTATTGATGCCGGGAGATTTTCTTCCTGTTGCGAAGAAGATATCCATTTACAACAAACTCTCTAAGAAGCTTATAGAGAAAGCTTTACTTACTGTTAGGGAAAAGGGGATAAAAGTTGCTCTAAATATCTCCTCAGAGGATTTAGTCTCTTCTACTATGAGGGACTGGTTAATTGAGGTTATCAGGAATTACGGCGTTGCCGATAAAGTTTGCTTTGAGATAGTGGAGTCTGAGGCCTTTAGCGACCTTCGTATCTTAGAAAGTTTCTACTCAAAAGTGAAGGAACTTGGGGCAGAGCTTGCTATTGATGACTTTGGTAGCGGTTACTCCAACTACGAGTACATAACAATTATAAAGCCAGACTACATTAAGATTGATGGTAGTCTGATATCAAAAGTAGTCCAGTCAAAAGATGCTGAGACCCTTGTAAAGCATATAGTTCTTTTCTCTAAGGAGCTGAATATAAAGACGGTTGCTGAGTTTATCTCCTCTGAGGAGATTCTGGAAAAAGTTAAAGAGCTGGGAGTTGACTACGGACAGGGATTCTACTTGGGGAAACCAACCCAGCTTAGTTAAGAGAACTCAGCGAGCTTCCTGAAGGTTATTCTCCCGCACCTCTCCAGAGCGTATAGGTTGTAACCTCCCTCTAAGGAAAAGAGAACGGGAATTTTCAGCTCTTCTGCTGACTCTAAAATCTGGGTGATTATGTATTCAATTCCGCTGTCTGTAACCTCAAGTCCCGCAAGTGGGTCATCCCGGTGGAGGTCGTAGCCAGCCGATACGAGTATTATGTCAGGGCTAAAGCTTTTAACGGCCTTTCTATAGGTTTCCCCGTAAGCTTTCTGAAACTCAGCGTCTCCTGTTCCTTCTTTCA
This sequence comes from Phorcysia thermohydrogeniphila, assembly GCF_004339575.1. Taxonomy (NCBI): domain Bacteria; kingdom Pseudomonadati; phylum Aquificota; class Aquificia; order Desulfurobacteriales; family Desulfurobacteriaceae; genus Phorcysia; species Phorcysia thermohydrogeniphila. The sequence continues at coordinate 343,283 of NZ_SMFV01000001.1, read as the reverse complement.
TCGGAACGTTAAGGACGTTGCTTCTGTTTTCTTTTGTGCTACCCGTTCCGGGGTAGAAGGGGTACTGGTGGGTGGAAAAGTAAAAGACTTCTGGAGTGTTTTCAAATATGTGCTGCGTTCCATTTCCATGGTGGGCGTCAAAGTCAACGATGAAGACTCTCTGGGCTCCTAAGGAGAGGGCTTTTACAGCGCCAACGGCAACGTTGTTGAATATGCAAAAGCCCATAGCCCTACCTTTTTCGGCGTGGTGGCCGGGGGGTCTGACGGCACAGAAAACAGAGCGGAGCTTCCCAGAGAGTAGCAGCTCAACCCCCATTTCCACAGCACCGGCGGCCATGAGAGCTACGTCAAAGGTGTACTCCCCATAGTAGGTATCTGGGTCAAAGAAGCCGGGAGCGTTTTCCCGGCAGGAAATTCTGACGTCTTCTATGTAGTTCTCAAAGTGAACGGCTCTTAGAATGTCGTAGCTAACGTTTTTGGGTTTTAGGACCGGAATGTTAAATTCCGGTAGAGATTTAAGGAAATACTTTAGCCTCAGGGCGTTCTCAGGGTGGGTAGGAAGGTCGTGCTTTAAGAATATATCGTCATAAATTACTGCTGTTCTCATTTTAGCTTCCTCACCATTTCAAACTCTGCTTTTCTGTTTTCGGTGTCAACGTGGAGGAGCCTCACGAGAGCTCTGTCCCCGATTCTAAAGACCGTTCTCGTCTTTTCTCCAACAAGGCAGTACTGCTTTGGAATACAGATGTAGTAGTCATTTTTCAGGTTTGTTACGTGGATAAAGCCGGGAATTAGCTGTTCTATGGTTTCAACGTAAAGTCCCTGTTCTGTAACTCCCGTGATAATAGCCTCAAAGACCTCACCTATATGGTTCTTTGCGTACTGGAGCTTTTTGAGCTCTATAACATCCCTTTCTGCTTCATCGGCGTTTATTGAACGTTCAGTTACGTGTTTACAGACCTTTTCAAGTTTTTCTTCCCAGTAGGGAATGCTATCTGAGGTAAATTCCCCTCTTAGGGCCATCTTTACGAGCCTGTGGAGCTGTAGGTCGGCGTAACGCCTTATAGGTGAGGTAAAGTGGGTGTAGTGGGTTGAGGCAAGGCCGAAGTGGCCAATGTTGTCGGGGGAATATTTAGCCCTTGCCATGGTTCTAAGCATTAGGTAGTTAACGAGCTTTTCCTCAGGTTTTCCTTCAACCTGCTCTAAGATTTTCTGAAGGAGCTTGGGCTGAATATCGTTCTTAACGGCGGGAACCCTTATGCCGAGTGACCTAACAAAGTTTAGGAACTCGCTAAGTTTTTCTCTATCTGGAGACTCGTGGACTCTGTAAACACTTGGGTAGTCTGACCAGAACATAAACTCTGCAACAGTTTCGTTGGCTGCAATCATGAACTCTTCTATTATTCTGTGGCTCCAGAGCCTTTCAGCTCTGTATATGTCTATCGGTTCTCCCTCTGTGTTGAGGACAACAACAGGCTCTGGTAGGTCAAAGTCAAGAGAACCTCTCTTGTAGCGCTTCTTGTAGAGTATTTGGGCAAGCTCGTACATAGCCTTTAGCGACTCTACCACGTGGGGGAACTTTTCAATTGCTTCTTCATCGCCATCTATTATCCTCTGTGCTATCGTGTAGGTGAGGCGGGCTTTACTGTGGATTACGCTTTCATAAATCTTGTAATCAATAACAGTTCCCCGCCTGTTTATTAACATTTCGCAGGTAAATGTGAGCCTGTCCACGTTTGGGTTTAGCGAGCAGATACCGTTTGAGAGTTTTTCGGGGAGCATTGGGATGCACCTATCGGGGAAGTAAACGCTCGTTCCTCTCCTGTAGGCTTCAAGGTCTAAGGCGCTTCCGGGTTTTACGTAGTGTGAAACGTCTGCAATGTGGACAAAGAGCCTGTAGTTTCCGTCTGGAAGTTTCTCTATGGCTACGGCGTCGTCAAAATCCCTTGCGTTTTCCCCATCTATGGTAAAACAGAGCTGGTCTCTGAGGTCTACCCTGCCTTCTAAATCTTTTTCTGTTACTTGGTCTGGAATTTTCTCTGCCTCTCTTAGAACTTCTGGAGGGAATTCAACCGGCAGGTCGTACTTCCTTATTATGAGCTCTATGTCAAGCTTAGGTCCTGTTTTGCCGAGGTTCTCTAAGAGCTTCCCAACGGGTCCACGGGTATCTGAGGGGTAGGATATGATTTCAACGACTACGTAGTCGCCGTCCTCTACCTTTTTACAGTCTTCGTGGGTAAGTAAAACATCGTAGCGGATTCTTTTATCCTCCGGTATCACAAAGCAGTGTCGGCGGTGCTTTTCTACCCTTCCGACGACTTTCTTTACTGCTCTCTCTATAACGGAGACGACCTTACCTTCCTTTCTACCGTCGGGAAATTCCTTAACTATCTCAACGGCGACTATATCACCGTTCATTGCACCGGCCATATTTTTGCCGGGAACAAAAACGCCTCTACCTCCATCTATAGGGTCAACGAACCCGAAGCCTTCCCTGTAGACGCAGAGCTTTCCGACGACAAGGTTGAACTTCTCAGGTAGGGCGTACTTGGCGCCTTTCAGCTTTACGAGCTTTCCCTCTTTGGCAAGCTCCTTTAGCTTTTCGCGGAGCTCCTGCCTCTCCTCTGGGGGTATTCCGAGGAACTTAGCGATTTCCCTTGCTTTTAGGGGTTTATTAAGCTTTTCAAGTGCCTTAAATATTCCTTCTTCTAAGTTCTTGTATTCCATTCTTTCCTCCAACTACTCATTTTACCAGCGGGGTAACCTAAGGAGTAGAGGTATTTCCTCCACAAACCTTACTCCGAGCTCTCTTAGTCTTTCCCTGAAAGAAGTATCAATCTTTAGTCCGTAAAGCTCTAGCACCTTAGTGAGCTTCCTGAAAATCGTCTCACCTTCGGGGTCAAAGTCCATAAGTAGAACTACTCCAACGTAACTTTCGGAGAGCTCTTCAGCTATGTCGTGGTACTTCCTCCCCTTCATGTCTACGACGTTTTCTATCCCGAACATTTCAAGGGCCTTTAGGTCTCTTTTACCCTCAACCAAAATTACCCAGTCTGGGTTTTTAAGGGAAAACTGCTTTAGCTCGCTTATGTAGACCTTTAGCTTCTCCATCTTTAGAACACCTTTACGAGTAACACCCCAACACTAAAATTGTAAACAATCGGCAGTCCGGCCTGTAATAGAAGGAGCATCGTTGTTATTCTTATAGGGTAGAGTCCTAAGTAATAGGGAAGAAGGTAGGCCCACCAGCTCCTTAGGAGGGAAAACATTGCGTTACCAACAGCCATTGTTCCTAAGATGTGGGTAACGGCGTAATTCCTTGCAAGCATTACCTTTATGAGGCCGTAGGCAACAGGCGGACTTATCGCTGCTGTTGTTATGTAAGTAATTTCCAGAGAATCAAAGCCGAGAGCTCCAAAGTACGGCCCGAGCTTGTTGGTCAGCCACTCCATAGCTCCTTCTTTTATGAGGAAAACAACCAGCAGGAACAGGGGAGTAAACTTTACTGTAAATAGGGCAGCCTCTTTTAAACCCTTTAACACGCCTTCTTTTAGGACTTTAAGGTTAACCTCAACCTTTACCGATTCATACTTTGGGTATTCAAAGTGTAACTTCCTGTAGCGGAGCCTGCCAATGATAGAGACTGTAGCTAAAACGACAATGTCAAAGGCCAGCCTAAGGAGTGCGTAGTATACTGCAACAGCTCCTATCAGTGGCAAGAGAACCGGCAGGTAGTAGCGGTAGAGGAACATAAGCCTCATTGGAAAGTTTGAGGCAAGGATTGCAAGGTAAAGGTCTACTGCTTCTATTTTCCCCTCTTTTAGGAGCTCTGAAGCTACAACGTGGGCAGCCCTTGGGGAGACTAAGTAAATCACTGGAACGTTCGTTAAGAGGGGATGAATTCCGAATCGGGAGAGGCGGAGGGTTTTTAGCCCCAGCCAGTTGACAAATTTCGTTTCAACGAGAACTGCTGCAAGAACGTAGCCGAAAGCTACGGCAGAGATGATTATGAAGTAGAGCTCCGTAAAGTTCATTTTATTTAACGGCAGCTACTGCATACTTTTTAAGGAGCTCCGCCGTCTTCCCTGCAATGTCTGCCGTTATGCGGGCGCACCTTTCTGTCCTTTCCCTGCTACGGGGGTTAATTTTTGTAGCCTTACACCAGTTTATTATTGAGTCCCTGCAGAGAATGGAGCCTGCCGGTGCCTTAGGTATGTGAACGCCACCTCTTCCTTTAAACTGTGGAAGGGGAGTTCTGTTGTGGTAGTTGATGATTTCTTTTACTGCTTTCTCTAAGAGTTCTTCGGGAAGGGAAGCAGCCAGTACATAGAAGGCTCCGGTTACTGCTCCACAAATGGAGCTCCACCTATAAGGGAGTTCCTCTGATAGAGCCCTAACTTTTTTAAAGTTTATTGAAAGGTTCGCTTCTTCGTAGAAGGCAGTTACAACTCCACACTCGCAGTTATACTTCCAGTAGAGATTGTAGGCTTTTTCTTTTATCCTTTCTGTAGAAGGGTTTTTTACCTCCTTTTTTCCTTCAAGAGTTTCAGAAATAAACAAAACGTTTTCCATTATCTTCTTAAACTCCAAGATTAAACCTCCTGTATTGTGTATTATTTGAGATGGAAAATTTAGGAAAGCCCCCGAGAGGGGGCAAGGTGTTTTCTTAGTCAAGGTTATAGAAGACTTCCGCTCCCCTGTAGACGGCAGCGTTCCCCAAGAGTTCTTCTATTCTTAAGAGCTGGTTGTACTTGGCGTTTCTCTCGCTCCTTGCAGGAGCTCCTGTCTTTATCTGTCCGCTGTTGACAGCTACCGCAAGGTCTGCGATGAACGTATCTTCGGTTTCTCCGGAACGGTGGGAGATGACAGTTGTGTAGCTTGCCCTCTTTGCCATCTCAATGGCTTCAAGGGTTTCTGTTACCGTTCCAATCTGGTTAAGCTTAATAAGGATGGAGTTTGCGAAACCTTCTTTGATGCCAACCCTAAGGAGCTCCGTATTTGTGACGAAAACATCATCGCCAACGAGCTGAACCCTGTCGCCAAGGGCGGCTGTAAGGAGCTTCCAACCCTCGTGGTCGTCCTCGGCCATTCCGTCCTCTATGGAGATGATTGGGTACTTTTCAACCAGATTCCTGTAAAAGTCAACGAGTCCTTCCCTGTCAAAGGTTTTTCCTTCTCCTGAAAGTTCGTATATTCCATCTCCCTTGTAAAACTCTGAGGATGCAGCGTCAAGGGCTATCAGGACGTCCTCTCCGGGAGTGTAGCCAGCCTCCTCTATGGCCTTGAGGATAACCTGAATTGCCTCCTCGTTTGAGGAGAGGTTTGGAGCGAATCCTCCTTCATCTCCTACGTTAGTTGAGTGTCCCATCCTCTGGAGAACTTTCTTGAGGGTGTGGTAGACCTCAACGCCCATCCTGAGGGATTCAGAGAAGGTCTCTCCGCCGACGGGCATTATCATGAACTCTTGAAGGTCAACGTTGTTGTCTGCGTGGACGCCGCCGTTTAGGATGTTCATCATCGGGACTGGGAGCTCCTTTGCGTTTGTTCCCCCAATGTAGCGGAAGAGTGGAAGTCCAAGCTCTTCTGCTGAAGCCCTGCACACTGCCATTGAAACGCCAAGGATAGCGTTGGCGCCGAGGTTGCTCTTATTTTCCGTTCCGTCAAGCTCAATGAGGAGCTTGTCAATGTTTGCTTGGTCTGTTGACTCAAGGCCTACTAAGGCTGGGGCGATTACTTCATTAACGTTCCTGACTGCCTTTAAGACTCCTTTTCCGTAGTACCTCTTTGGGTCTTTATCGCGGAGTTCAAGCGCTTCTTTTTCCCCCGTTGAAGCGCCACTTGGAACTAATGCCCTCGCTGTAACGCCGCTTTCAAGGGTTACCTCTACTTCAACTGTCGGGTTTCCCCTTGAGTCAAGAACCTCCCTCGCTTTAACGCTTTCTATTCTTGACATTAGACTCCTCCCTATGAGAGTTTTTTAAGAAGTTCGCGGCAGATTTTACCTGTAGAGTCGCTAATTTCAAACTCCCTCTCTTCCCCTGCCTGTCTGCACCTTATTTTGATGACTGGTAAACATTCAAGGAGCTCCTCTATCGTTTCTCCCCACTCAATAATTTTTGGCCTATTGTCTAAAAGGAGCTCTTCAATTCCTATGTCTTCAGCTGCTTCTATGGAGTCTAACCTATAAAGGTCCACGTGAATTAGCTCATCGTACTCGTGGACAAGGTTAAATGATGGAGAGGAGACATCATCAGCCGGAATTCCAAGGGCTTCCGCTATGCCCCTCGTAAGCTCAGTTTTTCCGCAGCCAAGTTCTCCGGATAGGATAACTACTACCTTTGGGGGTAAAAGTTCTCCTAATGCTTTTCCAAGTTCTCGGGTTTCTTCTACGCTCTTCGTTCTAACCGAGCACCTATTCAACTCTCTGCCCCACAAGTGAGACCTTTTTTATGCCCGATTTCCTGAGGGTATCTAAGAGAGAGAAGACGTAAAGGTAAGGCGTTTCTCTATCGGCCTTTATAAATACTGGACGGTTCCGTGGCAGGTGCTTTATCAGTTTGACTGGGTCACTGTAGACTTTCCCGTCGTAGTAGATTTTCCCCCACTTGTCCACGATGATTTTTACCACATCCCTCGTAGTTACTACTGCTGCACCGCCTTTTGGTACCTGAACCTTTATCTCTCCTCCAGAGATGAACTCTGTTGTTACTGCTAAGAAAATGACAAGCATCAAAGATAGGTCAAGTATGGGAGAAAGGTTAATGTCAGCTATGAGTTTCTTCCTTGTTTCCCTTATTCTCAACGTTTCTTCTCCATGAACTCTTTGTGGGCAATCTTCCAGACCTTTACAGCTTCTTGGCACTCTTTAAGGGTTGGAACGAGGGCGATACGGAAGGACCCTTCTCCTCCTTTTCCGAAGAACTCACCCGGAGAGATAACTATTCCGTAGCTTAAAAGGTGTAGAGCGTACTCCTCACTGGAAATACCTTCAGGTAACTTTACCCAGAAGTAAAAGGTAGCTTCAGGGTAGAGGAACTCAAGGCCTAATTCTTTAAAGAACTTAACGAAAATGTCCCTTTTTTCTTTAAAAATTTGTCTCCTTTCTTTAACGTGTTCTTCGTCGGACCAAGCGGCCCTTGCAGCCTGTTGGATGAAGTCTGGGGATGCCACGCCGAAGGAGGAGCGGTACTTAAGGTAGGTTTGAACGATTTCTCTATCGCCGGCAACAAACCCTGAGCGGTAGCCTGTCATTCCGCTCCTTTTGGAGAGGGAGTGAAAGACAACAGCTCCCTCTTTTCCAACCTCAAGAAGGGAGTGGGGAGGACGCTCAAAGTAGATTTCTGTGTAGCACTCATCGGAGCAGAGGATAATTTCGTACTCCCTGCATATTCCGTAAGTTTCTTCTAAGTAGGAAAGGGGTGCAACTGCCCCTGTAGGGTTGTGGGGGTAGTTAATCCAAACGATGGCGGTCTCTTCTAAGATTGACCTTGGGACTCTGTCAAGCCGAAGGAGGAAACTGTCCTCGTAGCGGAGCTCTACCGGGTAGGGTTCCCCGCCTGCAAATAGAGTTCCCCTCTCGTAAACCGGATACGCCGGGGTTCCGTATATGACCCTTCTTTTCTCTGTGTCCGTATCTATGAATACGAGGGGAAAGTGGAATATTGCTTCTTTTGAGCCGGCAGTCGGTATTACTTCAAGCTCTGGGTCAAGTTCTACGCCAAAACGGTTTTTAAACCAATTGGCGATTGTTTCCCTTAGGTCTTTCCTGCCTTTAACCGTTGGGTATTGACTGACTTCCGGGACGGCTTCTATGAGAGCTCTCCTTATGAACTCCGCCGTTGGCTCTTTTGGGTCTCCCGTTCCAAAGTCGTAAATCTTCTTACCGGCTGCCTTCAGTTCCTCTTTTGCCTTGACAAGCCTATCCATCGGGTAGGCTTTTAAGTTCCTTATCCTGCTGTTCATAGAGCTCTCCTTAGAAGAGGAATCCGGCCTCTGCAAAGAATCCCTTTATCTTCAGGTCTGAGGAGACGTCGCTTATGTCGTCAATCTTTAGCCTTTGGTACCTGTATCCAGTTCCAATAAACAGGTGCTTTGCGGGGAAAACTTTTAATTCTCCTACAGTTTCGTAAAACTGGCTCCCGGAGTATCCTATCCAGTTTCCTGAAAATTCAAAGCTGATAGAGTCTATGGGCTTTATACTCCCTGCCAAGTGGAGCATAGGAACGGGAATGGTAGCGCTTTTGGACTCTTCAATTCCTCTTGTTAGGTCTCTAACCTTTGCGTAGCCGTCTATTACCTTGACATTTATTCCAGCATTAAGGTTTAATTTCCCCGCAGTTAGGGTTCCTAAGAAAGGAACTCCATAGTAGAGGGTTACGTCAATCTGGTTTGCTTCCAGTTCACTTTCCACAAGGTCATTTGCCCTAACGGTAATATTACCGAAAGAAAACTCCTTGCTAACTATTCCCCTTCCAGAAAACTTCATCGGCGTGTACTGAACTCTGATGTCTGGGAGTATAGGAATTCCTTCTATCAGAAACCATCCTGAAGCTTTCGTTTTATCGGAAATGTGAAGGTCGCTCTCAACGTCAACGTGGGTCTCGGTTGTAATGAGGCCGTTTTCTCTGTACTCTATCCATCCTGACGGATTTTGGTTCCAACCGCCTATCCCAGCGCTGATGGTTATTGCGGTTGCACTCGTTGTTGTTGCAAGTAAGGTTGTCGCTGCAAGGATTAACTTTTTCATTTCTTACCTCCTGAAAATTCCTGAATTTTCTTAAGCACGCTATCTGCGTGACCCTTGACTTTTACTCTTTTCCAGACGTGGGCAATTCTACCTTCAGGGTCTATCAAGTAAGTTGTCCTTACGACTCCGTAGTATTCCTTTCCGTACATTTTCTTAAGCTGCCAGACGTTGTATCTCTTTATTACTTCCTTTTCCGTATCGCTTAAGAGCTTTACTCTTATCCTCTTCTTCTCCTTGAACTTCCTGTGGCTCTCTACGGAATCTGGACTAACGCCAAGGACGACAGCACCTACTTTCTCAAACTCTTCAAGCTTTTCGGAAAAATCTTGAGCCTCTTTCGTACACCCGGGAGTGTTGTCCTTAGGGTAGAAGTATAGAACTACCCATTTTCCCCTGAAATCCTTAAGGCATACGGTGTTCCCGTTTTCATCCGGCAGGCAGAAATCGGGAGCTATAGTTCCTACTTCTAAGTCCATACAATCCTCCTAATTTCTGAACTTAAGGAAATTATACACCCCGTTAATTTTCACCGCAGACCTTGCCTTTCTAAAATTCTTGCTATAAACTTCACCACGCAAATTCAATCTTAGGGTGGAGGAAACGGAATGCCCAATACAAAGTCTGCTAAGAAGAGGCTCCGTCAGAACATCAAACGTAGGGAGAGGAACAGGTACTACATAAGGAGAATGAAGACTGAGGCTAAGAAGGTTCTTCAGGCCGTAGAGGAGAAGAACTTAGAGCTTGCTAAGGAGCAGCTTAAAGTAGCAATGAAGTGGATTCAGAGGGCAGCTTCAAGGGGTGCTATCCATAAGAATGAAGCTGCAAGGAGACAGTCTAAGGTAGCTAAAGCTGTTGCTAAGCTTGAAAAGGAACTTGCTGCTCAGAGCCAATAGTTGAAATTTCTGAAGAAGGCGCTATATTATTGACCGTCCGAAGTAGGGCCGTAGCTCAGTGGGAGAGCGCCACCTTGACGCGGTGGAGGTCAGGGGTTCGAAACCCCTCGGCCCTACCATTTATGTCTACACTCCTTCCTTGAGGGTCTCAAGTTGAAAAATCAGAAGAAAGAAGAATCCCTTCTAAAAATTTCTGAAAAAATAGACCTGTCTCTCTACGTAATAACCGACGAAAGGTTCCTTGACTTAACCAATATTTATGAAGCCGTTGAGAAGGCAATTTTAGGTGGCGCTACCGTTGTTCAGTATAGGGCGAAAAAGAAAACTGCTAAAGAAATGTTTCAAGAAGCCCTTATTGTTAGGGAAGTTACTAAACGTTACGGCGTTACATTTATAGTTAACGACAGACTTGATTTAGCTCTTGCAGTAGGAGCAGATGGGGTTCACGTCGGTCAGGATGACCTTCCTGTTAAGGCAATCAGGGCAATTGCTCCTTCCAGTTTTGTCGTAGGTCTTTCCACTCACAATTTGGAACAGGTAAAGAAGGCAAACAGCGAGGGGCTTGCAGACTATATAGGTTTTGGTCCTGTTTATCCGACAACTACTAAGGAAAATCCAGACCCTGTTACCGGTGTTGGAGCTCTCTGTGAAGCTGTAAAGGAGTCCAAGTTACCGGTAGTAGCAATTGGCGGGATAAATCCAAATAATATTGCTCCTGTTTTGAAATGTAAGCCAGCGGGGATAGCCGTAGTGAGGGCAGCCTTTGAGGAGGGAGACCCTGAAGAAAATGTCTCTAAGCTGAGGAGGAAGATTGAAGCCTTTAGAACTGTGGGGGAGTAGACTAATAGTCCTTTCGGCTTTTCTCTTTGCAGTTGCCATTCCAACCTCCATGGCCCTTGATAATATCGCTGCAGCTGTAGGGATATTAGGAGCTATACTGCTACTTCTTACTTCTTCTTTTAAGCCTTTTCCCCCAATTAAACCGTTTCTTTTCTTTCTTGTTCCTGAAGTAGCGCGCTATTTAATTTTTTCTCCTGTGAAAATTTTCAAAAAAACCGACTTTGACCATCACCTTATTTCATACTTTGTCTCTTTTAGGGTAGCAAAGGATAAAGAGGTTTTTAATAAAGTTGTAACCCTCTTGATGGTTTCAACGCTTGCACTGTGTTTTTCGGTAGTCTTTGAAGCTTTTACCCATCAGAACATAAAACATATTGATTGGAGTACATTATCTTTTCATACAGAAATTTTGAGAGCGAGAGGATTCCTAGATCACCCTTTGACAACAGGAGGGGTGTTATACCTCCTCATAGTGCTTTTTGCTATCCTCTACTTTCGTGAGAAGAAAAAGAGTCTCCTGCTGCCTTTACCCTTCCTTCTTTTTTCTCTTCTCCTCAGTGAAAGTCGCTCTTACTGGTTGGCCTTTGTAACTTTTGTTGTTCTGCTTTCTCTCTTAAGCTTTAGGGAGAACAAGCGTTTGACGCTTATCTCCTTGGGAGGACTCTTTTTGGCGGGAGCTCTAATCTTTCAAGTTCCTGCACTGAAAGAGAGGTTTTACAGTATCCCTGACACGAAAAGTTACGGTAGCAACATTATAAGGCTTATGATATGGAAATCCCATTTTAAGGCCTTTAGCAAGGATTACACCCTCTTTGAAAAACTCTTTGGAACTGCCGATAGAGCTGGAAGTTTGGCTTGGAAACACTTTGGAGAGGCTTATGAAGAAGTTACGGGGAAAAAACCTCCGCCTCCTGAGGAGCTTAAGAAGTTCTTCTATGAAGGCCTTACTCATAATCTTTATTTAAAGTTCCTCACTAAGTACGGCATAGTTGGTCTAATTGGATATCTAATCTTTTGGGGCTACGTCTTCGCCTTTAACCTATTAAAGCTAAAAAGTGTAAAGGAGCCGCTACTTGTAAAAGCTTTCTTAGCGGGTTACACAGGTTTCTTAATCGCCTCTTTCTTTGAAAACAACTTTACAGATGCGGAAGTTCAGTTTACCCTCTTTTTTATCCTCGGCTTGAATTTTGCCCTGCTGGAGGAGACGTAAGGAGGTTATGAAGCGTTTTCCTTGGTGGCTCTTTTCTTACTTGAAGGGGTATAAGCTCCTTCTGTTTGCTGCAGTGGTAAGTATGCTCGTTAACGCCGGCGTTACGTCTTACCTTGCCTACTTCGTAAAGAACATAGTCAACTCCGTTTTCGTTAATAAAGACCAAGAAATGATAAAGCTGATTCCCTTTATTCTTGTAGCTCTTGTTCTTCTGAAAGGAATTGCCTTCTTTATTAACTACTATACTATGTCTTACCTTGGTCAGGTAGTAATTACTAAACTCAGGGAAGACCTTTACGATAAGGTTCTCAGGCTTCCTATGGAGAGGTTCCTTTTAGAGCCTCCGGGGACCCTTATATCAAAGATAATAAACGATACAAACCTTTTGCAGGACTTTACGTCTCGGCAGGTTGCTACATTCCTGAGGAACCTTCTTACCGCTTTAGGGTTAATTGCTGTAGTTTTCTATCAGGACTTTAAGCTTGCCTTCTTCGGTCTTGTTGCTCTTCCTCTGATTGGTTACCTGATATCCAGAATAGGGAAAAAAATTAAAAAGTATACTGGTAGAATGCAGGATAGACTTGCCGTTGTTACTGGTCACCTTTTTGAGGGTATAAAGAATATAAAAGAGATAAAACTTCTCAGCATAGAGGGAAAGTTTTCCGCTCTTTTTAAGAAAGACAATGCCAAGTATTTTAAAGAGTTCATGAAGATAAAGAAAGTAGAAGGTATCTACCCTCCTGTTGTTGAGTTTGTTGCGGCTTTGATTGTTGGGTTTTTAATTTTTTACGGAGGAATGAGGATAGTTAAGGGAGAGCTTACGGCTGGAGCTTTCTTCTCCTTCATTATAGCCCTTATAATGGCTTATGAACCTGTAAGGAAGCTGGGGCAGAACTACAACAAAATTCAGCAGTCTATAGCTGTTGCAGAGAGAGTAAAGGAAATTTTGGACCTTCCTGACGAGTACAGCCTCAAAAGTGGAAAGGAGGAGCTTAAGGCTCAAATTAGACAGCTTGAGTTTAGGAACGTTTGGTTCAAGTATCCCAACTCGGAGAGCTTTACGCTTAAAGATGTTTCACTCTCGTTTGAATCGGGTAAAAAGTACGCAATAGTGGGAAAGACTGGAAGCGGAAAGAGTACTTTGATTAGCCTTATTCCCCGTTTTTATGACCCTGAAAAAGGGGAGCTCCTTGTAAATGGGAAAAACATAAAAAACTTTACTCTGAGGTCCTTAAGGAAAAGGATAGGGGTTGTAAGTCAGGATATTGTTATCTTTCGTGGAACTATTAAGGAGAACATAGCTGTTGGTAAGCCGTCTGCTTCCTTTGAGGAGATAGTTGAAGCAGCAAAGGTTGCCTGTATTCACGACTTTATCGTTTCCCTCCCGGAAGGGTATGATACGGTAATAGGAGACGGGGGGATTCAGCTTTCCGGAGGACAGAAACAGAGGATTGCAATTGCCCGTGCTATTCTTAAAGACCCCGATGTTCTTATACTTGACGAAGCTACAAGTGCCCTTGATTCAGAAACGGAAGCGGCTGTTCAGAGAGCACTTGACGAGAAGTTTAAGGATAGAATACTGATAGCTATCGCCCACAGGCTTTCAACGGTTGTTAATAGTGACAGGATAGTTTTCTTAAAGGAAGGGAAGGTGGTCGGAATCGGGAAGCACGAGGAACTATACGAGAACCTTTCAGACTACAGGAAGCTCTGTGATATCCAGTTTTCTATTTGAGAGAAGGCTTCCTCTGGGGAAAGTTCTCTGTAGCAAGCAAGGTTTTTTTTGCATTTCTTCCAGTTGTTGCACGGCTGACAGGTGAGCCCCTTTTTGACTTTTAAAATTCTTTCGTTCTCTGGAAACCAGCCTTCGTTTGGTCCTAAAATAACTATAGTTTTCTTTTTAAGAGAAAAAGAAAGATGGGAGGAAAATGAGTCGTTCCCGACGAAGAATGCACAGAAGCTTACGACAGCAGCAAAGGTTCTGATAGGAAGTGGAGAAGGAAGATTCAGGCCCTCCTTTAGTTGACTGAAGGCCTTTTCAGCATACTCTTCTTCGCCCGGTGCATAGCAAATAAGGGGTATAAATCCCGTTTTCTTGGCTATGAAGTTTGAAAGGACTCCGAACTTTTCCGGCTCCCAAGCTCTGTTCATTCTCCGTGAGGTTGGGACAACTACGAAGAAACCTTTCTCTTCAAGTCCGAGCTTTTTTAGAACTTTTCTACCTGACTCTAATTCTTCTTCTGTTAAAAAGAGCTCAGGATAGTACTTTTTCTTTACGTTTATTCCGGCTCCTTTTAGGAGCTCCAGCCTGTCCCAAACTGTGTAACCTGTTTTCTTATACTCAACGAGTACGTCGTAGTAAAAGTTGTCTCCCTTTTTCTTGAACGCGACCTTTTTCTTGGCGCCAGAAAGTAGAGAGAGCCTCTTTGTCCTGCCCGTTCTTTGAGGGTCTATTAGAAGTTCGTACTTTTCCTTCCTAACCCTAAAGGCAGTTTTAAGTTCTGGAACAATCCCTCTCTCTAAGACGACGACAGAATCTATGTAAGGATTATTTCTAACAATTTCTGCTCCTGTGGGTGACGTTAAAAAGTGAACCTCTGCTCCTTTTACGTGTTCTTTTACTGCTCTGCAGAGTGCAGAGCTTAGTAATATGTCCCCAAGCTGATGAAGCTGGATAATTAAAGTTTTCATTTAGGTCTGCCCCTAAGATAGAATTACGGGAACAGAATCTACGCTGATAGACTCTGCTGTGCAACTAAAGGAAGGTTAGAATGAAAATACTGCAGGCAACTACTGCTATTGGTTGGAGTGGTGGAACTGAGCAGTGTTTTCTACTTGCAAAGTATATGAACGATATGGGTTATGAGACGCATATTCTTACCTTTAGAGGGTGCGAACTTGATAGAAGGGCTGAAAAACTTGGCATAGAAAGGGTCTACTTTCCAAACACTAAGAAGTTAAGTCTATCGGAGGCTAAAAAACTTGCGGAAATTATTGAAGGTTACGATGTAGTAAACACACACATTTCTAAAGCTCACTGGTTTGTTTGGATTTCTTCCTTTCTGGCTAAGAAAAGACCAGCAGTTGTCTATACGAGACGGGTGCTTTACGACATTTCACCTCTATCCGCTTTTACTAAGTACAGTATTAATGTTGATGGGATAGTAGGAATATCCCCAGAAATTTGCAAAAAGCTCCAAAAGTATCCAATCCTTAGGAAAAAGGTCTACTATATTCCTTCTGGTATAGAGCTTGACCGGTTTTACTCGGGGGAGGAGGTAGAGCTCAGGAAAGAACTCTCTATTCCAGCCGACGCTTTGGTAGTTACCAACGTTGCGAATTTCTCGCAGGTAAAGGGACACCACGTACTTCTTCCTGCTTTTAAGAAATTCCTTCAGACTACTAGAAAGAAGGCCTTTCTGTTACTGGTTGGGAGAGATACCTGTGGAGAGGAGTCTACTTCGCTGATTAAGAAGTACGGGTTAGACACCCAAGTTATTCCTTTGGGCTTCCGCAGGGATGTTCCCCGTATACTCCGAGCTACAGATATTTTCGTTTTTCCGTCTGTTAAGGAGGGCTTAGGAAGTTCTCTCCTGCAGGCTATGGCTACTGGGAGGATAGTTGTAGCCTCCTACACAGGAGGGATAAAAGACTACCTAAGGCATATGGAGAACGGTATAGCAGTTGAGCCCGGAAGCGTTGATTCGCTCTACCGGGGTCTTTTAACGGCGCTGGAAAACCTTAACAACGAAGGAATGAAAGTTTCTGCCAGAGAGACTGCAGAAAAGTTTGATATTAAAAACGTAGCGAGGAAAACCTTAAACCTTTACAAAGAGCTCCTTAGGGCTCCGTTATCCTAATAGAAAATTAGGAAAGTTTTGATACCATATATCCCAAACATTCCGTATTTTCTATAGAGGTTTCCCGTTATGGTTCTGAAATTTCCCACCTACGAGGATTTTGCTAAAGGCAAAGAAAAGATTGCCGTTGTTGGCCTTGGTTATGTAGGACTTCCCCTTGCCGTTATACTGGCAGAAAAGTTCAGGGTTGTCGGATTTGACGTTAGTCCTGAAAGGATTAAGGAGTTAAGGGAAGGTTTTGACAGGACTGGAGAAGTTGAGACGGAAAAACTTAAAAGGGTAAACGTAAAGTTTACGGACAGAGAGGAAGAGCTCTCTGATTGCCGTCTCATCATCGTTACCGTCCCAACGCCTATTGACAGGCACAAAATACCGGACTTGACCGCTGTAAAGGCAGCAACGAGAACAGTAGCTAAGCAGATGAAGCCCGGAACGGTAGTTGTTTACGAGTCAACCGTTTATCCGGGAGTTACTGAGGAGGTCTGCGTCCCTATTCTTGAGAGGGTCTCAAGGCTCAGGTACATGGAAGAGTTTAAGGTCGGCTACTCCCCAGAAAGGGTAAACCCGGGCGATAAGGAGCACACCATAGATAAGGTGGTTAAAGTGGTTGCCGGGTGCGATGAGGAGACGTTGGAGCTCCTTTCTGCCATTTACGGTTCGGTAATAAAGGCGGGTATTCACAGAGCTCCCAACATAAAGACGGCAGAAGCGGCAAAGGTTATAGAGAACACTCAGAGGGATTTAAACATCGCCCTGATGAACGAGCTTGCCCTTATCTGCCACAGGATGGGTATAGACACGAGGGACGTTCTTGAGGCGGCTGCTACGAAGTGGAACTTTTTAAGGTTTGAGCCGGGGCTTGTAGGGGGACACTGTATAGGTGTTGACCCTTACTACTTGACCTTTAAGGCTCAGGAGCTTGGCTACTACCCTGAGGTTATTTTGGCAGGCCGGAGAATAAACGACTACATGGGAAAGTTTGTGGCAGAGAGCGCCGTCAAGCTGATGATAAAGGAGGGAAAGCAGGTTCTTAACGCAAAGGTTCTGATTCTTGGCATAACCTTTAAGGAGAACATAAGGGATGTAAGAAATAGCCGGGTTATTGACATATATGAAGAGCTCCAGAGTTTTGGTGTAGAACCTTTTGTTTACGACCCCCGCGCAATACCGGAAGAAGTGGAGAAGGAATACGGCATAAGACTCCTCTCTTCTCCCGAAGAGAGAGCTCCCTACGATGCCGTTATTGTTGCCGTTAAGCACGACGAGTTTAGAGCCCTAACTCCTGAGTTCTTTAGAAAAATTTCTGTTTCAAAGCCGATAATCTTGGACGTTAAAGGAATTTATGACAAGGATAAATTTAAGGATGTTGCGTTTTGGAGGCTATGAAAAGGTTTCTTTTCTAATTTTTTTCTTCTTCCTGTTAGTTCCCGCGTGGGGAAGGGAGCTCTCACTCTTTGTTTCAGAAAGCGTATCAAAAAACCTTCTTAGTGTGGCCGAGAAAATCCTTGATTCTTCTCTTAATCCTCCTGAGAAGGGACTTAATCTACTTAAAAGTTTTATGCTGGAAACTGTCTGTCAAAGCTCAGAGTACCAACTTAAAGGAGAGCTCTTAGGGGCTGTTGCCGAGGAGTTAGAAAGAGACTGGGGGCTTAAGCTCGGGACTAACCTTAGGTTTTCAACGGGTGACTTAAACCTCTACGACCGTTCAGCCCGCCTTGGAGTAACTTGGGATATCGTGAAAAATGGACTCCTTGAAAATCGGCTTAAAGAGAGGGAAGTTCTGCTAAGGAGGGAGCTCCTTGCCTTAGAGGAGAGCCTAAAAGGAAAAAAAGACTCCTATACTTGTAGGAGGAATCTTATTGCTTACTACTTTGCTGTCTTAAAAATTCCCATTTTAGAAAGAAAGCTAAAGGTTCTTAAGCACCTCTACGGCGTTCTCAGGGAAAGCTACTTTAGGGGTTTTTCTCTGGCGGATGACGGCTTTGAAGTGGAGCTTGAACTCCATAAAACAGAAGAGAAGCTCAAATACTACAGAAAGCTGATTTCTGTTCTGTGTAGTGGAGATGAGGACTATTGTAGGCTTTCCCCTAAGGCTTTTACCTACCCGCCGGTTCTGCGTTTAGAGTTCCCTGTTTTGATAAAGGCAGTTAAGCAGGACAGTAAGAGGGAAAGGCTAAAGGAGCTCCAAAGAGAGCTTGTAGAGCTTAAAAGGAGCTGGGTTCACGACCTTCAGCTTCAAGTTTATTTAGCCTTTTCTACGAAAGGGGACGAGACCCTCTTTTCAAAGAAGGGTGTAATTACTGGAGTTTCACTCTCAGTACCTTTACGAAGGAAAAGTCCCTTGGTGGAGGAGCTGGAGCTCCAGCAGGCCGAAGAAGAGGTTGAAGCTGGAAAGAGGAAACTCCTTGAAACTCTCTTTCAGCTTTACGACTTACAGGAAGAGAAGGTGAGCGACGCCGTTAAGATGTGGTATCGGCTGAAGGTAGCAGCAGAGAGGCTGAGGCGTTCGCTTTTACCCGTGGAAAGGCAACTTCCTTCAGGGAAAGTTTACCTAAGGGATTACATTACTTTCCTTAAGTCCCTTAGCAACTTCTTGGACGTTCAGTATGAGTTCCTCTGTAGCGAGGAGCTCCTCTACCGTCGTCTCGTTTACCTGCTCCTTTTCAGCGGTGTGGACTGGGATGATAGTCTTGTCAGTTCCGTGTCCTTAACTCCCCTTTGGGATAGGATGCGTAAAGGCGAAAGGAGCGTTTTCGTAAATCGGAAGACTTTAAGTGCTTATCCTCCGTTTATCTTAGAGAACTTCCTGATTGCTAAGGGTATAAGGAAGTTGGAGCTTCCAGTAGAGGCTGTAGAGAAGGGGGAGTATTCACGTCTTCTTAAGCATTTTAAAGAAAAGGGTATAGACTTGGAGGTTGTCTTTAACGTTTCTTCCCTTGATTCCTTAGAGGTAGCCGTAAAAAGGGTAAGGGAGCTCCTTAAGGCCGGTTACAGTTTAAACCTTGACCTGAGGGGGCTTGACGGCCGAGAGGTCAAGGAGATTATCGGTTTTATTGGTAAAGTTCACGACTTAGCTCTCCATAGCGGTCAGAGCTTGACGGTTACTCTTCCAGATAAGTTTCGGGAGGAGCTAATTCACGATTTGGCCTTGAACTGCGATAGGCTTGTAGTATCTACTCCCCTTTTGAAATTACCAAAGGGTAAGTTTGGGTTGCTCGTAGAGGTTAAAAAGTTTGGGAGTGAGGAGGAGCTTGAAGGCTTTATTGATAAGGTTTATTCTAAGCTTGGGGTTAGTTCCTTTGTCCTTTACGACTTGGAGAGCTTAGTGGAGCTCTCCTCTCTAAACTTCCTCGGTGCGGAGAATAGATGAAGCTCAGGAACAGAAGGTCATACCTAAACTACGTTCCTGAAGGAGAACCTCCCGTATCGCGGAAAAGAACGGTTGCCTTTTATATTTACCTGATTTTCGTTCTTTCGGTGGCCGCCTATGCTATCTACCTGATTTACGAGAACTTCCTCTACGTAGAGGTATCCGGCTACTTGGAAGTTCCCAAGTCTGTCGTTTCCTGCCAGAAAAGTGGAGTTGTTGAGCGTCTCTACGTTAAGGAAGGACAACGTGTTAGCAGGGGGGAACTACTTGCTCTTGTTTCTTCCTCTTACGAGGTAAAGGGCTCTCCTTTTAGGACAGTTAGCTTAGAAAGGGAAATAGGCGAGAGGAAACTTGAGCTTGAGAGGGTTCTTAGGGCTCTTGAGGCTTTAAGGTCCAAAAGCTCGGTGGATTTGTCGGTTCTCATACCTGAGCTCTTAGAAGTTGAGAGGAAGATAAAGCTAACGGAGGCTTCTTTAAAGGAGAAGAGGAGGGAGCTCCTTCAGCTTGAAAAACTCATTACTTACAGGGAAAAGGAGGAAAGGGAGAGCAGGTTACTTGAGCTTTCAACAATTAATGCCGAGGAGCTCCTTAAAGAAAAGGCCCAATTGAGTAGCTTGAAAGGAGAGATAGACTTACTGCGAGAGGAGCTTAAGGCCTTAGAAGAGGAAAAGAGGCGGCTGATTAGAGCTAAGGAGAGGGAGCTCTCCATCAGGGTGAACGAGCTGAAAAAAGAAATAGATGTTCTAAATTCGGCTCTTAGGAGCCTAAAAGTTCCGCTAAGAACGGTAAAGCTAAAGGTTGAAGTCAGGTCTCCCGTTAGCGGTAAAGTCATAAAGGTGCTTAGTAGAGAAGGCTTCCCGGTCTCTTCTGGAAAGCCCCTTATGGTTATTGTACCGTCAGGGAGCAGAGTTTACGTTACCCTTTTCTGCAGTCCAAAGAAGGCTATCTACTTCTCCAAGGGTTCAGAGGTAAAGCTGATACTGCCTGACGGGAGAGAGGTAACCGGTAAGGTTCTTGAGAAGTATTCTGCTGCACTACCTTACGCTGAAGAGCTTACAAAGGAGTACTGGCCTGTTACTTCTCCCGTTAGGATTGAAGTTCAAGTAGACGCCCTCTACGGTGAGCTATGGGAAAAGCTTGATGGCATAAAGGTTAAGGCGAGGGTAAGGAAACTGTGAAGGTCTACGTAATAAAGGATTTAGTTGAGCTTCCGGACTTACCGGTTGAAGTAGCCGGAGAACTTGATTTGGAGGCATTAGAGAAGGGAATTTCTGAAGCTCCAGAAGCCTTCTTGGTATATACGGCTAACCCTTCCTTTTTAGAGAAGGCATGTCAGGCTATAAGGCACCTCTCCGACCCTCTACTCTACCTCAGGCCTATCCTACTGTTGGAGGGGGAGGAGCAATTTTCAAGAAGGTTTAGGGCTATGGCCGATGTTGTGTTACCTGCTGAAGCGGAAGGGAGAGAGGTTAAAAGACGCCTAAGGAAAGTAGACAGGATTAACCAGCAGATAGATAGACTTAACGTCTTTCAAGGTGTTTCAGACTCCAACGTTGTTTTAAAAGTTCTCCGCTATATCTATACGAGAGGTGGAGAAATAGAGCCTGTTAGGGACGCCTTTTCGTTCTTTGGTCTTTCTTACCCGCCCCTTGAAAACTTCTTTACAAGGCAGGATTTTAGCGTTTTCAACGTCCTTGATTTGCTTGAAGAGAAGAGGTTTCTCACGGGAGAGTTTTACGAGAAGGTTCACTTCTGCAACAAGTGCCATTTTGCCTTCCTAAACTTCATGGAGGTCTGTCCCAACTGTGGTTCTGGAGACCTTACCATAGAGAACCTGATACACCATTTCCCCTGTGCCTACGTAGGGCCTGAAGAGGACTTTAAGAAGGGCGATACCTTTGTATGTCCAAAGTGTGGAAGGGAGTTGAAAGGTCTGGGTGTAGACTTTGACAGGCCGGCGACCATATACAGGTGTAACCACTGTAGGTACGTAACTCAGGACCCTCAAGTAAAGACTGTCTGTTTTTACTGCGGGAAGGAAAGCTTTCCGGAGGACCTCATACTGAGAACCGTTAAGGCTTACAGGCTGACGGCCCTTGGGGAGAACGTTGCCATCTACGGAATGGAGAGCCTTCTCTTTACAGCTCTTAAAGAGAACCTTGACCTTCTCTCCTACGAGACTTTCCTTACGATTTTGAAGCTGGAGATAGAAAGGTGCAGGAGGTATGGAGTTAGGAGTAGCTTGGTGGCATTTCAAATAGTTAACATCAACGAGATTTACGGAAGGCTGGGAAGTAGAGCTTTAGAACTCTTTAAGGAAATCAGTGCAGTTATTAGGGCAGTAACCCGCAAGTGTGACGTCGTTTCCATAATGAACGAGAGCTTGATACTCATTCTTCTGCCCCACACGCCGGAAGGAGGAGCGGAAGTCGTCCTTAACAGGATGGTAACGAGGATAAACCAGCTTCTCCTACAAAACCTTGGTATTGAGGTAATCATCAAGTTTGGTAAAAGGGAGATATCAGACACTGACAGGGAACCTGTAGCTCTAATTGAAACTCTCCTGAATGAGATGGTTCTTTACGAAAAAAAAGGAGAGAGCGCAAGTTGAGTTACTTTGAAAGTGTAATTGATTTTCTCAGTAGACACTCTCTTGAAGAGCTCGTCTTTATGTTCTGGCCTTTCTTTTTCTTTGACCTGCCGAGGTTCGTTATCCTTGATACCCTCTGTCTGGTTTACTTTGGAATAAAGAGACGGTTGGAGAGGAAGAAAAGACAGTTTGCAAGGTACATGCTGTACCGGGAAAATCCCTTGGTTTCTGTAATAGTTCCCGGCAAAAATGAAGGGAAACACATTCCGGCCCTTGTTGCCTCTATAAAGAGGCAGACCTACAAGAACGTAGAGCTGATAATCGTTGATGATGGCTCTGACGATGATACGCCTATAATTCTTGAAAACCTTAAAAGACAGGGTCTTATAGACAAGGTTTTTCGGTGTGAAGTGAGGGGAGGAAAGGCGTCTGCAGCTAACCTTGCTCTCAGGTATGCTGAGGGAAAGTTCGTTGTCCACCTTGATGCAGATAGCCACCTGAAGGAGGACGCTATAGAGAACATAATTCTGCCCTTTTACGCCTACAGGGACGTTGGAGCTGTCAGCGGGGATATCAGGGTTAAGAACCTGAACTACAACGTTCTTACAGACCTTCAGGCTGTTGAGTACTTAAAGTCCATCAGTACAGGAAGGATAGTAACGTCCATGCTTGATATACTCAGGATTGTTTCAGGGGCATTTGGGGCTTTTAGGAAAGATATCCTTGACAGAATAAAGGGTTGGGACGTTGGTCCCGGCTTAGACGGTGACATAACCCTAAGGATAAGGAAGCTCGGTTTTAAGGTAGTTCACGAGCCGGAAGCCGTATGCTATACCTCTGTCCCTACGTCCCTCTTGAAGCTGGCAAGGCAGCGCTACCGCTGGGATAGGTCTTTAGTTCGCTTTAGAGTTCGCCGCCATAGGGACATGCTTTCGCCCTTTAATAAGAACTTTAGGCTTTCAAATGCTCTGACGGTGATGGAAAACCTTTTCTACAACATGGTTTTGAATATTAAGTGGTGGATATACCTGTTCCAGACTTTCTTTGTTTACCACCACGATTTAGTTTTTATCTTCCTTATAAACTACCTTCTCTACTTGGGAGCGAACGTTATTGAATACGCTATGGCCGTTTTAATCTTAGGGAAAACCTTTAGGAGGGGAGAGTTTCTTCTCTGGATTTACCTGCCCCTAATGCCGATTTATACGGGAATTTACTTGAGGGTGGTACGAACCTTTGCTCACTTTATGGAGCTCCTCTTCAAAGTCTCCTACTACGACCGCTGGAATCCTTGGAAAGTATCAAGACTGCTCAAGTGATAGCCATTTAATAGTATCCTCAACTTCCTTAGGGTAAATTTCCCTCTCACCGTTGGTGATTACTACTGCACACTGGAAAGAGCCTTTAAGGCCGAAAAGGATGGATTTCTTAAAGAAGAGAGCTCTCGCTTCTCCTTCCGGTATTTCTGCCTCTTCTGCTTCTAAGAGGAGTATGAAGGTTGAGAGGTAGTGGCCTTCGGGGGTTTTAAGGAGCTTCTTTGACAGTCTCTTTAGGAGCTCCAACTCTTCTTTAGCCTTTTGAATGTTTACGGATTTTAGTCTCTTACTTAGGAGGTAGAGGTAACTGACGATTTCGTAGTCTTTCATAAAGAAGGTGGTATGAACGGTCCTTAGCTGGAGCTCCCCAAAGAACTCAAACCGACAGCCGTCAATTTCAAAAGGTTCTATTATTTTCCCGTACTTTAAAAACTTCTCTTTTACAGCCTCTTTCATTTTACAAATAGTATAACTTCTTCACCCTCCTTTCCTTTTACAAACATTTCCCTTGCAAGTTTTTCGTAGTAGAACTTTTTGTTTTTTTCAAAGGCTGAGATTTTTTCCCTTAGTATCTCGTTTCTGTTTTTCCAGTACTCCTTCTCTCGCTTTAGGGCTCTATAGGTCTCTTTGAGTTCGGTGTAAGTCCTCAGTGAGTTC
Source organism: Phorcysia thermohydrogeniphila (assembly GCF_004339575.1). Classification (NCBI taxonomy): domain Bacteria; kingdom Pseudomonadati; phylum Aquificota; class Aquificia; order Desulfurobacteriales; family Desulfurobacteriaceae; genus Phorcysia; species Phorcysia thermohydrogeniphila. Next base: position 319,801 of record NZ_SMFV01000001.1, on the reverse strand, counting down.
TCTCCGAGGAAGTAGCTGTAGAAGGCCCAGGGCGCAAAGAGCGCCCAGAATAGAAATAGCCACCTGAACTTACACTTAAGACTCCGGCTCAATTAGTCCTCTCTCAATTAGTTCCTCGTTGTAGTAGCGTCTATAGAGAGCGTACCACTCAGGAGTTCCCTCATATATAGGACGGGAGTGGGAGGCAATCTTTTCCCTAACTTTCTGGTCTATTTCTCTCCTTAAGGCTGCTACTTCTTCAAAGGATTTGACAATCGCTGCCCTTATGATGCCCCTTTCCTGAGTGTAGTCAAGCTCGTCATCGGTCAGAATGAGCCTTAAGATTTTTCCGGCTAAGTAGTTGGCCTTGTCCCTTGAAAAGATGCTTCCCACAACGGAAATGCCCCTTTCCTTTGCAAGCTTTTCCTTTATCAGCTTTCTGGCCTTGTGTATGGAAACTCCCCTGTAGGTAACCTCTTCGGCGTTTTCCTGAATTATCCTCTCGGCCTCCTCTTCAAGTTCCTTTTCTGCTACGTAGTCTTCGTAGAGGATGTTATAAACCTTTTCTTTAAACGATTCGGGGTCGTCCGCTATGACGTATTCTTTCTCAAGGAGGTTGTTAGCAACTTTGTCTGCAAGGAGCTTCAGGAAGCGATTCTTTTTAGCCATCACTCCTCCTTTCCAATTCTTTGCAGAAGAGATTTTACCCTTTCTGCAGCAATTTCTCCTTCCTTGGTTCCCCTCTTAAGCTTCACGACCTTCTGGTAGAGTTTAAGAGCTTGTTTAAGGTCTCCCTTCTCTTCAAAGAGCTGGGCAGCCCTATAAATAGCTGTTGAAGCCCAAGGTTCAACGTCTGGATACTCATAGGCGATTTTCATGTAGTTGAGGATAGCTTCACTCGTATTCCCCATTTTGGCCTGTAAAGAGGCTTTCCAAAATAGGGATTCTACTTTCTGCTCTTTTCTCTTTGCCTTCTTCATTGCCTCGTTGATGAGGAGGTTGGCTTCCTTTAGCTTCCCTTCTTTCTCGGCGAAGATTGCAAGGTTTATGAGATCATCGTAGGCAAGCTTTGAGAGGTTTCCGGAAGACACAAGCTTCTCAAGGAGCTCCAGAGCTTTTTCTCTATCCCCTGTCAACTTGTAGTAGCCTGCAAGCTTTGCTATGAAGGTCTCCCTCTCTTCCTTGGGGATATTCTTAATGTCTTTTACGCTTTCAGCGGCCGAGTAGGCATCAACCAGTTTGCCCATTGCTAAGTAGATTTTGAACCTGAGGAAGTTTTTGAGGTCCTTATCGGACTGGTTTTTCAGAGGTAAAAGTTTTACGTCTTTGAGAGCTCTGGAGTAGTTCCTGCGCTTTAGGTCTATGTAGACCAGCTTTTTCACTATCTCTTTTCTTAGTTCCTGAGATGAAGTCCTTTCAAGGGCTAATTTTAAGAGTCCGTAAGCCTTTCCGTACTCGCCGACTGAAACGTAGTCCTCAGCTTTTGAAACGAGAGTATCTACCGTTTCTATACTGTTTTCGGGGTTATAGGCGATAAACTTTGGGTCGTTAAAGAGAAGGGGTTCAAGGTTACCGGATTTAAAGGCCAAGTAGTTGATGAACTGCTTAGCGTACTGAGAGGTGTTTTCATCGGTAGACAGGTTAAAAACGGTTGTAAGGTATTCCATAGCCCTGTTGGGGTTTTTCCTTTCAAGGGCTGTAGCTAAGAGGAGAGCCCCAGCAATTTTTTCTCTTTCTGGGAGAGAAGGAAGGAGTTCTTTAATCTTTTTAAGGTTATTAGAAACAGCAGCTGCGAGAAGGGATGTTACAGGAGAGCTAAAGCGAAACTTATTAAGTTCCTTCACTTTCTTCAGTTCTTTTGACAAGTATATGAACCTTCCCTCATTAACTTCTGGGTAGAGTCCTTTCCTTTTCAGGTAGAGTTTGAGCAGCTTGTAAGCTGCTTCCTTTTTTCCGAGCTGGTATAGGTCAAAGGGAAGGAAAGTCATTACCTCACCGTCTTTCTTCTTGATTGACAGGAAGTACTTTACGCTGCTTCTAAAGTTTCCGGAGTTCCTGTAGGCTAAAGCAATCAGCTTTTTAACTTCATCGCTGCGTTTCTTTAGCTGTGATTCTGCGTACTTTAAGAGCTTAAGGGAAAGGTTCGTATTTCCCTTTAGAAGGTAAGCTTTTGCAGCTGGGACAACGGCTTCGGCGTAGTAGGGGGTGTTCTGGTAGCTGTTCATCAACTCTGTGTATACGGTGCTTACAACATCTGCGTTTACGCTACCGAGCTTGCCAAGGAGGAAGAGGGTTCTTGGCATGGAGAGCTTTTCACTTCCCTCTTGTACAGCCTCTTCAAGTGTAGAGAGAGCTCTCATGTAAAGCCCTCTCTCGTAGTAGATGTATCCAAGGTCGTGGAGAGAGCCTACTTTTTCCGGTATTTCGGTAGAAAAGGAGAATATGAGGGCCTTGAGGTAGAGCTCTGGATATAGCTTTTTAAGCTCTTTAAGTTCAAATTTGCCCTTGTAAAAGTTTAAGAGAACCTTAATTTTTTCTGGGGTTTGTGGACGGGAGACGTTAAGGCCTATTAACTGAGGTATCTTTCTCGCTTCCCCAAGCTTAAAGTAGCACCAAGCTTTTAGATATCTTTCTTCTTCTGTTTTTGGGTTCTGCAAAAGTTTTAAAGCTTCTTTGTACTTGCCGTTAAGGTAGAGAACCTTTGCGAGCTCTAACCTTGCCCTGTCTGATGGGTATTTCTTGTAGAGCTTTTCGGCTTCAAGGAGAGCATCTTTAAACCGTTTTTTCCTCTCAAGGTACTTAACGAACTGAATTCTCTCTTCAGGAGACTCAAACCACCTCCCGTAAGCTTCAAATATAAGGTCAGCAAGGGAAGTGTTACCTTCTTCCGTTGCCTTCTTTAAAGCTAAGCTCAAAAGTCCGCTTTCCTTTACGGCTCCCTTGAGTTCTATGTCTTTTGAGGCTATGCTGAGAAGGTAGTAGAGCTCCTCGCTACTTGGGGGGAAGTTAGCGATAGTTTTGAAGAAAGCGACCTTGTCTTTTATTGATAGGGGAGTTAAATCATCTTTTTTTATAAGTTCTTCTATAGGTTTTCCCTCTTTTAGTCCGAGTAAAGTTTTTAAGCTTAGGAGCTCTCCCCTGTGAAACCTCGGGAAGTTCTTTTCCCAGTATCTTATAAACTCTTTTAGATTCTTAAAATCGCCCGATTTAAGGAATGATAGGTAAATGTACTTGTAGTATTTCTTAAAGCTCTCTGGGGAGAGGCTTTCAATGTTTTCACTAAAGGTCTTTGAAGCTAAAGAGTAGAGTCCGTCTTTAAAGAGTTTTACGCCAAAGCTTAAGTCTGCAGCGTAAGAGGCGGTTGTTAGGAAAGCTGAAATGAGCAGGATTTTTGCTCTCATCGTGTTCTCCTTTGACTGTTGGCTTTAAGTGTTGATAAAAAAGTCTACCATCTTGTCTTTTCTCCTTAAAGTTGTTGAAAACCTTTGCGTTGCTTGTCTTATCAAAAGTGTGCGGGTGTCGTTTGCTTATTGGCAAGGGCTGGCTGTAGTGGTTAGGTGAGTTTATTTAGCTGGTAGGTCTTCACAAGGAAAGTTTTGTTTGGCTTGTCAAAGGGAGGGGAAAGCGATGAAATGCCTTTTTAGACTTTTATTGCTTCTTTGCGTAGAGAAAACCTTATATTAAGCTTGTCTTATATAAGATGGAACTTATCTAAATTTAGAAATTGAAAAATACTTGACTCAATCAGTTTATTTTTATATAAATACCTAAAAATCATAGTGAGGAGGATTTAAAAGTTGGAGTTTCACATAGACAAGGCGAAAGTTCTCCCGAAGGAGAACTTGGAAAAGTTCTTGGAAGGTCTTAAGAAGCTGGGAAGGTTAATAGCTCCCGTTCGCAAGGGTGAAAAGTTTGTCTTTGACGTGATAAGAGACGTTTTGGACGTAGAAATCAACTACACGAGGACTATTCTACCGCCTAAAAAGTTCCTCCTTCCTTACAGAAGGGAGAGGTATACGTACAGCACGGATACCTTAGAGTTTAAGAGCAGCTTCCGTCCAGTGGAGCAGATTATTTTCGGTATCCACTCCTGTGACCTTCACGGAATTTCAATTCTTGACTCCGTTTACCTTAGGGACAATCCAGACCCGAGGTACCTTGAAGTTAGGAAGAAAACGGTTTTAATTGGAATTTCTTGCCGTCCAGACGAGTACTGTTTCTGCCTCTCAACGGGGACTGCTTTCCCAGATGGTGCAAACTGGGACCTCTTCCTGACGGATATAGGAGACGACTACTTTGTCAGCATTGGAAGTCCTAAGGGAGACGAAATTATCCTCAAGCTCCGGAAAATATTTAGGGAAATAACTAAAGAAGACCTTGATAGGTATAAGAAGAGCACTTCCTTTAAGAAAGCTCTCTTTGAAATAGAGAAGCTTCCAGACTTTGGAAGAATCTCTCAAGTTATTGAGCTGGAGTACGACTCTCCTGTCTGGGAAGAAGAAGCCAAAAGGTGTCTTGGCTGCGGAACCTGCACGAACGTCTGTCCAACCTGCTTCTGTTACACGTGCGTTGATATACCAGACTTAGACGGCAGAAAGGTTGCGAGAGTTGAATTCACAACCTCTTGCCAGTATCCCTATTACTCCCTTGTAGCGGGAGGTCACTACTTCAAGCCAACGAGGGCAGATAGATTCAAGCACCGCTACTACCACAAGCTTGTTGGATACCTCTACCAAATAGAAAAGCTTGGGTGTGTTGGTTGTGGTAGGTGTAGTGCTGAGTGTCCCGCCAAGATAAGCATGGTTGAAACAATAAAGAAACTGAGAGGAACAGCAGATGAAGAAGAGCTTAGAGAAGCTCCTGAACAAACCACTACCGGGTGACCCGCTACTGCCTCATAAAGCTCTCATAACGGATGTTGAGGAGCTGGCTCCGGACCACAAAAAGTTTTCCTTCACCTTCTTGGATGAGAAGCTTAACAGTTCTTGGAATCACATACCGGGCCAGTTCGTAATGATAACAGTTCCAAAGGCGGGTGAAATTCCCATTTCTATCTGCTCCTCCCCTACAAGGAGGGGAACGATTGAACTGACCGTTAGGAAAGTTGGAAGGAAGACGGAGGTTCTCCACAGGCTTAAGCCGGGAGACCTTGTTGCGATAAGGGGACCTTACGGTAACGGCTTCCCCGTGGAGATAATGGAGGGACACAACGTCCTAATAATTGCAGGCGGTTTGGGAATAGCTCCTCTACGTTCCCTCATCTGGTACATCCTTGACCGTCGCCACCTCTACAAGGAGGTTTACGTCCTCTACGGAACGAGGAACTACGAGAGCGTCCTCTACAAGGAGGAGCTCAAGAGACTCCGTGAAAGGGATGACGTTAAGTGTCTCTACATACTTGACAGGATTGAAACTGAAGAGGATAGGCAGTGGACAGATAGACAGGGACTTTTAACGGAGCTCATTCCCGAAGTAGACCTTGACCCTACGGAAACTTACGTTGCCGTATGCGGTCCTCCAGTTGCCTACAGGTTCATAGGTAAGGAGCTCCTAAAAAACGGCTACCCGGAAAGTCAAGTTTTCGTTTCTCTTGAGAGGAAGATGGAGTGTGGAATCGGTAAATGTGGCCACTGTCAGATAGGCTACAAGTATGCCTGCGTTGACGGACCAATCTTTCCGCTCTGGGATACCAAAAACCTTCCGGAGATGATCTGATGGTGAAGATAGGAATAATGGGACTTACCGGGTGCTCTGGTTGTCAGTGCGAGATACTCAACTGCGAGGAAGCCATTTACCGCCTTATTGAGAAGGTGGAGATATCCTACTTCCCCCTTGCTCAGGACAACAATAGCTTCGGGGAGTTTGAGATTCTCTTTGTTGAGGGTTCGGTTACTACAGAGGAGGACGAGAGGAAGGTTAAAGAGGGGAGGGAGAGGGCTAAGTTTCTCGTGGCTGTTGGAAGCTGTGCCTGTTACGGGGGAGTTCAGTCCCAGAGGAACGACGAGGCTTCCTTAGAAGAGATGCTCCTTGCAGTTTACGGCAGGAAGGAGCTCCCCGTAAAGGTTCAAAAACCCCGTGCAGTTTCGGAAGTTGTAAAGGTGGACTACGAGCTCCCCGGGTGTCCCCTTGACAAGAGGCAGTTTGTTTACGCAGTTGCCTCCATTCTTAACGGCGTGAAACCCTTCTTCCCGAAGATTCCGGTTTGCCACGAGTGTAAGCTCTCCGAGACTGAGTGCCTAACACTAAAGGGTATTCCCTGTCAGGGGCCAGTTACGTTTGCCGGATGTGGAGCTCCCTGCACAGCTTCAGGGGTTGGCTGTCAGGGTTGTAGAGGTAACTGTGACTTCCCCAACTTTGAGGAGATGGTGGAGATTCTCAAGAAAAACGGCCTTTCAACTGGAGATGCTGTGAAGTTCCTGAAGGTCTTTAGGGGCTACCAGTCTAAGGAAATCAAGCTTTCAGAAGGGGTAGTAGAAAATGAAAAGGGAGCTTAATATAAACCACTTAACGAGAGTTGAGGGACACGGAGCTGTAAACATAGTTATTGAAAATGAAATGTTAAAGGAGATAAAGCTCCGTTTCACCGAAGGACCCCGTTTCTTTGAATTTATAACGAGAGAAAGGCTCTACAGCGAAATTCCAAAGATAGTTTCCCGTATCTGCGGTATCTGTTACGTTTCTCACAGGCTTGCCTCAAGCCTTGCCGTTGAGGATGCCTTTGGGGTTAAGGTAACACCGGAGATAGAGCTCCTCAGGAAACTCCTCGTCGTAGGTGAATACCTTGAAAGTCACGCCCTTCACCTCTACTTCCTTGCACTTCCCGATTACATGGGCTACCCGTCGGCCATCGCTATGGCTAAGGACTACCCCAACATAGTTAGACGGGGCTTCTTTATCAAGGAAGTCGGCAACAGGATAATGAAGCTCATAGGTGGTAAGACAGTTCACGGCGAGAACATCTTGCCCGGAGGCTTCAAGTCAGTTCCATCTGTTGACGACCTTAAAAAAGTTCAGGAGGACCTCCACCGTGTTCTTCCAGAAATAAAGGCAACGATATCCCTTTTTGATTCCCTTGACTATCCTGAGTTCAACGACCCCCACGAGCTCCAGATGTGTGTAGAGGCTGACGACCCGCTCTCTTTCGGCGATAAAGTAACCCTCTCTGACGGGACGGTCTTTACTAAGCAGGAGTACGAGCTCTTCGTAGAGGAAAAAGTTTCCGACTACAGCACTGCCAAGTGCTCAACTATAAAGGAGAAACCTTTCCTCATAGGTCCTCTTGCGAGGGTAAACCATTACGCTGATAGACTTTTAGAAGGAACAAAAAAACAGCTTTTCCTCCTTAAAAACAGCTTCCCATCTTCAAATTCCCTCCATGCCAACCTTGCAAGGGCCATAGAAATCTTAGAGTTTGCCCTTAGGGGAATTGAGATAACAGAGGTACTGATAAACGCATCTCCCTTTAAAGGTGAAGTCCCCGTAGCTCCCAAAAAAGGAACGGGCTTTGGCGTTAAAGAGGCGCCCCGGGGAACACTCTACCACCGTTACTCTTTTGACGATACCGGAAGGTGTGTCTCAGCTAACATCATTACCCCAACTGCTCAGCTTCAGGCCGTTATAGAGAGAGACCTTAAATCCCTTGTTGAAAGGTCTAAAGAAGCCTCTGACGAAGAGCTCAAAAAGCGAGCTGAAATGCTTATAAGGGCCTACGACCCCTGAATTGCCTGTGCGGTCCACCAGTTTGGTGGAGAAACACCGTTAGTAAAGGTGGTTAGGAGATAGGAATGGTAAAGAGTTCACTTGTTGAAGAGTGTAAGCTGTTTAGTTCCTTTTCGCCTGAGGAAAAGGAAGTTCTTTCTCAAGTCCTTGAGGATGTTAGTTTTGAGAAAGGCTGTCTCCTCTTTGACGAAGGAGACCCCGCCGATTTCTTTTACTTCTTGAGAGAGGGAAGAGTTGCCCTTTTTAGGAGCGACAACTTTGGCAGGTGGAACAAGATAGCCGTTGTTTACGGGGGAACGCCCCTCGGGGAGTGTGCCTTTCTCCTTGGCTGTACCCATTCCCTTAAGGCCGTAGCGGAAAGGGACGTCAGAGCTCTAAAAATAGACAGGGAAAGTTTTTTACGGCTTAAAAGTGAAGAGCCAGCTTTGGCCGTTAAGCTCCTTGAGGCGGTTGTCGCGGTTCTTTCTACAAGGTTGAAAGAAGAAGACAGACGATACGCCGAAATCTGTGGCTTCTTCAATACAACAGGAGGTAGGCAATGGAGCAGGTAATAGGAGGACTGATTCTCCTGCCGTGGCTCATGGCACTTGCAGTCTTTCTCATTCCTTCCCACAGGGGAAGACAGCTTGTTACATTCCTCTCACTTCCAGTTCTCACCTACCTTGCCTGCAAGGTCTGGAACGCAGAGCTCCCACTTTTCATCCACACACCCCACTGGGTGGAGACGGCAGTAACCGTCTTTGACTACTTACTCTTGGGATACTTCTTCTATCAGGGTATAAAGTTTAGGAGTTTCTTAGTTTCGGTTCTTGCAGCTGCTCAGGTTTTCCTCCTCACTTGGGCTCTCATGATACTCCCTGAGTCATACACGGCTCCAATCTACGTTGACAGGCTATCAGCATTTATGTACCTCATCGTTGCGACTGTAGGCTCAATCATCTGTATCTATGCCACTAAGTACATGGAACAGGAAAACGTTGATAGAGAAAACAGGTTCGTTGCGATACTCCTTTGGTTCTTAGGCGTAATGAACTTTGCAGTTTCTGTAAACAACATTGAGTGGTTCTTTGCCCTCTTTGAAACCACAACTCTTGCCTCCTACATCCTGATTAGGTTCAGGTGGGACGATATCTCTATCAGGAATGCCATTAGAGCTCTCTGGATGAACCAAGTAGGTGGAATCGCAATCCTCTTTGCGATTCTCTTTGCCGTTAAACACCACGGAGTTTACAACTTCACGGACATCTTGGCGATTGATAAGAAAACCCTTTCAATGATACCCCTCGGTTTCCTTGCTATCTCGGCCCTTGTTAAAGGTGCACAGATGCCCTTCCACAGGTGGCTCCTTGGAGCTATGGTGGCTCCGACACCTGTTAGTGCAATCCTTCACTCCGCTACGATGGTTAAGATTGCTCCATACCTAATCTTGAGAATCTCACCCGTAATTAAAGGAACACTGCTTGCAAAGCTCCTCATTACGACAACCGGTTTTGTCTTCGTAGCAGCAGGTCTTTTAGCTCTGACACAGGACAACTTCAAGAAAATCCTCGCTTACTCTACGATTTCTCTCCTTGGGCTTATGATGCTCACTGCCAGCATGGGAAGCCCCATCGCCGTACTTGCATCACTTCTTCTCATACTCTTCCACGCGATTGTTAAAGCTCTCCTATTCCTTGAAGCGGGAATTATGGAGAAGCTCTTTAACGCTAAGTACGTAGAACAGATGAGACAGCTTGTTGAGAAAGCACCAATTACTGTTCTCTTTATATCCATTGGTTTTATGAGTATGACAATAGTGCCTTTTGGAATCTTCATAGCGAAATGGCTTACCTTAGAGACAGCTTCTAACTTACTCTCCCACGGTGCTTATATCGCTTCAATTATTCTCGTTACAGTTGGAGGAGTTGTTCTAACGCTCCTCTACTTTAAGGTTATCGGCGTAATGGCGAGGAAGAGGGGAGAGTTTTCCCACTTCCGCTTAGAGAAGCTCCCCTTCATCTACTTCTTCACAACGACTCTCTACGTTGTGGCTACTATGGTCGGCTCAATTTACATTGCACGTCTTTCAACGGACTTCATTAACCCGGTTGTTAAGGACATAGTTGGTGCTGCTGCGCAGATTAAAGCTTCTGGCCTTACCCTCTACACGCCTTTCTCTGAGATTTACGGCTGGCAAATTATTGGCGCAATCGTTCTCCTGCTACTCGTTCCAATCCTTGCTTACTTCATCCACTTCAGGAATACAGACAGGGTTTACGAGTACACCTGCGGTGAGAACATAGAAATGACCATTGGAACTTACGACTTCTTCTGCGTGTCCAAGATAGAACCGTTTATTGAAACAGCTGCAGTTGCCCTCTTCATCATGACACTCGTTTTTGGTGGAGGTCTGGTATGAGCGGAACGCTGGCAATCATCCTGACCATCTTGGCTCCGGTGATTGGAGGTCTTATCTACGGTCTTGAGAGGGTAGTAAGGGCAAGGATGCAGAACCGTCAGGGGCCTCCTCTGCTACAGCCCTTCTACGACTTCCTTAAGCTTATGGACAAGCGCTCCATTATTGTTCACTCTTTCCACGCCTTTATGGGAATTATGTACTTAGTGGGAACGTGGTTTTCCCTCTACGTTCTCCTCTCAGGTGGTGACATCCTGATAGCTATCTTCTTCCACGTTCTCTCACTTGCCTTCTTGGTAATTGGCGGTTTCAGCGTTCGTTCTCCCTACTCAGTTGTCGGGGCAATGAGGGAGCTCTTACACATGGTTGCTTACGAGCCGGTCTTCGTAATGGCAGCGGCCGGCCTTTACCTCGTAACTGGAACCTTCCAGATTTCAGAGATTCTCAAGTCTGACGCTGTTCCTATTTTCTCACTGCCACTTGTTTTTATAGCTTTTCTCCTTACGCTTCCGGCGGTTCTTAAAAAATCCCCATTTGACATTGCGGAGGCCCATCAGGAGATTATTGGTGGACCGGAGATTGAGTACTCCGGTAAGTTCTACGAGGCCGTTTACACGGCTAAGTGGATTGAGTACGTTTACGCTTTCTTCTTCGTCTTCCTCTTTGCAGGTGGTAACTACCTGCTTGGAGCTCTCCTAACAGTTTTTGCCTTCTTCTTCGTCAACCTCGTAGACAACGCAACTGCAAGGTTCACCTTCCGTCAGATGATAGCTTTCCACTGGTACGTTCTTGTACCTCTCGTTGTAATAAACCTTATGCTACTTGCACTCTGGAGGGCGTAAATGAAACTGAACGGATTTAGGAAGAAATCACCGTGGATACTTCACTACAACACAGGTAGCTGTAACGGATGTGATGTAGAGATTTTGGCGTGCCTCGGGCCAAAGTACGACCTTGAGAGGTTTGGAATCTTAAATCGTGGAAATCCCAAGCAGTCCGACATTCTCTTAGTGACAGGCCCCGTTACGAAAAGGACGAGGGACAGGCTTATCAGGCTTTACATGGAGATGCCAGAGCCCAAGGTCGTTGTGGCCATTGGTGCTTGTGCCTGTAGCGGAGGGGTTTTCAGAGGTATGTACAACGTAGGTAACGGAGTGAACAACTTCATTCCTGTTGACGTCTACGTTCCCGGCTGTGCAGCAAGGCCGGAGAGCATTATAGACGGCGTTGTTAAAGCCCTTGAGATTCTTGAGAAAAAGAAGAAGGATATGGAGTTGCCACACAGATGCAAGGAACTAAAGAGAGAAAGTAGCCGTAGAAAACTCCTTGCAGAGTGTACGAGGAGGTACCATGAAGGTAGATGAGGTAAAAGTTCCTTTAAGGGAAGTAAGAAAGGCAATTAAAGAGTTCTATAACCCAGATGAGTGGCACTTTATAACTGTTAACGGAACGGACCTTGGCGGTAAGGTTGAGCTTAAGTGGTTCTTTGCCAAGTACGGCGAGAAAGAGGTTTTCAAGGTATTTACCGCTGAGGCAGGTTACGACGATGAAATTCCAACAATTACCTACATTATTCCTTCTGCTTGGATTTCCGAGTGGGAACTTGCAGACCTTTTAGGACTTAACGTTGAGGGAGCTAAGAAAGGTCTCTTCCTTGAACCAGATAGCCCTCAAGCACCTTTAAGGAGAGGTTAAGATGGGGAAGAAGATAACGATACCATTTGGTAGCCAGCACGTTGCCCTGCCTGAACCTATAAGGTTCGTTTTCCAGACTGAGAACGAAAAGATTGTTGATGTTGACGTTGACGTTGGTTACGTCCACAGAGGAATAGAGAAGGCCTGTATGACCAAGTTTAAGTACATGCAGGTTGGCTACGTTGTCGCAAGGGTTTGTGGCCTTTGTGCTATCTCTCACACTTTAGCTTACGTTACAGCCGTTGAAAGGCTCATGGGAATTGAGGTTCCAAAGAGAGCTCTCTACCTGAGAATATTGGTGAGCGAGCTTGACAGGATTCACTCCCACCTGCTTGCAATGGGACACCTTGCTGAGGTTGCCGGTTATGAGAACCTCTTTATGCACACCTTCCGTGACAGGGAGCTCGTTATGGAGCTCCAAGAACTCGTTACCGGTAACAGAATCCAGTTTGACTACGCTTGCATAGGAGGAGTAAATAGGGATCTTACGCCTGAAGTAGAGAAGGAGCTCCGTGAAAAGCTCAAAACACTAAAAGAGAAAGTTCTCTGGCTAAAAGATGTCTATGAAAACGACTACAGTATCAAGTACCGCTGGAAAGGAGTTGGAGTTATAACTAAGGAGATGGCAAAGGAGCTTAACGTAGTAGGACCTCCTGCAAGGGCTTCTGGCCTTGCAACTGACGTCAGGAACGAGTTTGACTATCTGCCTTTCAAGGAAGTTGGCTACCGTATGGTTGTAAGGGATGAAGGAGACGTGTACGCGAGGAACATGGTAAGGGCTGAGGAGACGGTTAACTCCATAGAAATGCTCTTTAACGTCCTTGACGGTATGCCTGAGGGAGACATAAAAGTGAACGTTAAAGGTCTTCCTGAGGGTGAATCTTTCGTTAGAATTGAGGCTCCGAGGGGAGAGCTCTTTTACTACGTGAGGGGTAACAAGAAAATGGTTCTTGAAAGGCTCAGGATAAGAGTTCCAACATTTGCTAACATACCAGTTATGAGGGAGCTCTTTGTCGGGATGGAGTACGCCGACGTTCCGGCTGTTGTGATAAGTTTTGACCCGTGCCTGTCCTGTACGGCGAGGTAAAGGATATGTGGAGACTTTTCCTCTGTCTTTTTATCGGATTAGTTCTTTTCTTTCCGTTTAAGCACGTTCTTTCCTGTAGTAGTGACTGTTATAAGTGCCACAGTAGCATACCGGCTGATAAAAACCACGAGGTTTTAAAAAGTTGCACTTCGTGCCATCCAGACCACGATGAAAAGGCCTTAAGCAGTAAATGTGGAGCAGACTGCTTTGACTGCCACTCTGTAGCAAGGGTGATGAGCTCTTCACCGGCTCACAAGGTTATCGGCCAGTGTATAGACTGCCATAAAAAGCTCTCTCCTAAAGAGAGTCCGGCGGTTGAGGAGCTCTATAACCAACTTATTGGAGGTTGAAAGTGAAGCAGATGCTAATTGAATCTATAAAAAACCTTTTCTCAAAGCCTGCTACGTTAAAGTATCCTCTTGAACCCTCTCCAACACCTCCAAACTACAGGGGATTTATCGTTTACAAGAAGGAGCTCTGTATCTTCTGTACCAAGTGTGAAATGGTCTGCCCTCCGGGAGCTATAAGGTTTACCTACAACGAGGACGACACTAAGGAGTTCCACTACAATCCTTACCTCTGTATCTACTGCGGTGAGTGTATAAGAGCTTGTCCAAAACCGGGCTGTTTAACCCATGCTCAGGAAGCAGCTCCTCCTGCAACGGCTACTACTATCCCTGACTGGGATTCTCTTGAGAAAAAGGCCGACGAAAGCAAAAGAGCATGGCTTGCTTCTAAGAAGAAGAAAAAATAATCAGGTCGTCTCCCCTTTACGGGGGAGATGACCTTTTGTTTTCTATTTACCTTTCTTGCCTTCCTGCTTAACTATTCCCTGATTTAGAGTAAAAACTTGCTTTAATTAGGTATGTGCATTTGGGAGGGAGGAGAGCTCATATCACCTGAAAGTAAAAAGCGTGTTAAATTCGTGTTAAAATATTCTCCACCTTTTAACATCACCTGAAGGAGGGAACCTTGAACAGAAAAAAAATAACAATAGTCGGTGCAGGAAACATAGGTGCAACCCTTGCTTTACTCCTTGCAAGAAGAGAGACGGCCGACATAACACTTGTAGACATTGATGAGGGTATAGCCAAGGGAAAAGCCCTTGACATTATGGAAGCCTCTCCAATTCTTGGATTTAACGCCCACGTTACCGGAACTGCCGACTATGCCGATACGGCAAATTCCGACGTCGTTGTTATTACTGCCGGTTTCCCCAGAAAGCCGGGAATGAGCAGGGATGACCTTCTTTTTAAGAACTTTGAAATTGTAAAAAGCGTTTCTGAGCAAATTAAAAAGTATTCCCCTGATGCCTTCGTAATTGTTGTAACGAATCCTCTTGACGCTATGACTTACACTGCCTTAAAGGTTACAGGTTTTCCAAAAGAAAGAGTTATGGGAATGGCAGGCGTTCTTGACTCTGCCCGCTTTGCGTACTTTATCTCAGAAAAGACAGGAATATCCGTTGAAAACATAAAGGCCTTTGTTATTGGCGGTCACGGCGACGATATGGTTCCTCTTAGGAAGTACACAACAATTAGCGGTATGCCTGTAACAAACTTCCTCTCCGATGAGGAGCTGAGCGAAATAATTGAAAGGACACGCTTTGGCGGTGGTGAAATTGTTCAGCTCTTAAAGACAGGTAGCGCCTTCTACGCTCCGGCTGCTTCTATCTTGGAGATGGTTATTGCTATTCTTTGGAACAAGAGGAAAATCCTCTCTGCAAGCGTTTACCTTGACGGTGAAATTGGTGAGTACTACGGAGCTTCTGGCCTCTGTGTTGGAGTTCCAATAGTTCTTGGTAAAGAGGGAGTTGAGGAGATTATCAAGCTTGACCTATCAGATGAAGAGTGGCAGCAGTGGAGAAAATCTGTTGAGTCCGTAAGAAAGCTCGTTGAGAAACTACCTCTTTAGGGGAAAAAGATGAGGGAAATTCACGTTGACCGTGTAAGGGAAGCCGTCAAAAAGCTCTGTATGGAGGCAAACTACTTTCTCCCTGAAGATGTCCTGAACGCCTTTAAAGAGGGTAAGGAGAAAGAAGTATCTCCTGTCGGTAAAAACGTTCTTGACATACTCCAAGAAAACGCAAGGATAGCGGCAGAGGAGAGAATTCCCTACTGTCAGGATACAGGTTTTGCCGTTATCTTCGTTGAAATCGGGCAGGACGTGAGGTTTGTCGGTGGTAGTCTGGAGGAAGCAATAAATAAGGGAGTTGCAGAAGGGTATACAGAAGGCTTCTTGAGAAAGTCTATCGTCTCCGACCCCCTCTTTGACAGGAAGAATACGGGGAATAACACCCCAGCAGTTATCCACTACGAGATAGTTCCGGGAGATAAGGTAAAAATTACGGTGGCCGCTAAGGGGGGCGGTAGCGAGAATATGAGCCGCCTTGCAATGCTGAAACCTGCCGATGGCATTGAGGGAGTAAAGAGGTTCGTCATAGAGACTGTTAGCAACGCGGGTCCAAACCCCTGTCCGCCAATAACCGTTGGCGTTGGAATAGGTGGAACCTTTGAGAAGGTAGCATACCTTGCTAAAAAAGCCCTCCTTAGACCGATAGGTCACAGAAATCCCGACCCAAGATATGCAAGGCTTGAAGAGGAGCTCCTTGAGGAGATAAATAAGCTTGGAATAGGTCCTTCTGGCTTTGGTGGAAAAGTTACAGCCCTTGACGTTAAAATTGAGTGGTATCCTTGCCATATAGCATCCCTTCCTGTGGCCGTTAATATTCAGTGTCACGCATCTCGCCACAAGGAGGTTGAGCTGTAGTCTCAAGACCTCTTGAAAAACACACAGTTTACGTTCTTTTTCTCTCTTTTTTTGCGCTGGCTCTAAGAGAGCCAGCCTCTCCGTTTTTTCCCTTTCTTTTAATGTCTGTCTTTATCCTTTTTGTCCATTACGCTGCGAGATTCCGAGCAAGGGAGCTCGTCCCCGGAATACTTCTAGTTTTGTTCTTTCTTGCTTTTTTTTCCCTTTTTAGGCCGATTGCTTCTCCAGATAGAGTTGTCTGGATAAGCGAAAGGAGCGAAAACTTAAAGCTTGCCCTTCTTGAAAACGGGAAAAGAGTAAGATTAAGGGATGACGTCAAAATCGGTGATATTGTTGACGGTAGTGGACACCTTCTTACGGAGGGAAATAGGCTCTATAGATTTCTTCCAAACCTAAGGCATTCACTCTACAGGAAGGTAGAAGAAAACGTTGACTACCCGATTTCTACAGTTGTTGGGGCTGTAACCCTTGGGGTAAGGTACGAGCTCCCCTACGCCGTTAAAGGCTACTTTCTCCTATCAGGGCTTTATCCCTTCTTAGCGATTTCTGGACTTCACGTTGGGATAGTTATCGGAGCTCTCGCAGGACTTCTCAAACTCCTAAAGGTTAAGAGACCTCTGACTAAGGCGACACTCTCTATCCTTCCCCTGATGCCTTTAACGGGTCTTCCCCCTTCTGCTGTAAGGGCTTACCTTTTTATGCTCTTTATTTCGCTGGGTATTGAAAATTACAGGAAAGTTTCGCCTCTTTACCTGCTTAGTGTTGTCTTTTTGGTAGCTGTTATAACCAGTGGAATATCTCTTTCTGCGGTTCTCTCTTTCTCCGCAGTTGCTGGTATTCTTTTGCTATCCTCTTCAGGTGGCAGCAGAATTACGAAATTGCTAAAGGTCTCCATAGCGCCGTTCCTATTTACTCTTCCTGTAGTTCTTTACACTTTTGGAACTGTAAATTTTCTTTCGCCGATAAATTCTATTATTGCCGGTTTCCTCTTTTCTCCCTTCCTAATTCTTTCTTTCTTAAGCGAGGTTACACTCTTTAAGCTGGATTTCTTGGTCAGAGCTCTTGAGTTTGCCGGCTTTTACTTCTTGAAAGTTTCTCAGTTCCTATTTAATTTGACTAAAAGTTTTGTCTTTTACTTTAAAGTACCTTTTTGGCTTTCAGGAGTCTGTATGGTTCTAATGCTCACTCTCATCCTTGCCGGCAGGAGAAATCTCTTGCTTGTTCCGCCGGTGTTACTTCTTGCTTATGCTCTTTTTACTTCTTCTACTATTGAAGGTAAGAAAATAGAGATTGAAGGCTGGAGACTTAACTCCTTCCGCTTTATCTCAACAGAGGGGAGAGTTCTAAGGAATTGCCAAATTTATTCAAGTTACGTTCTACCGGTTACAAGGAAGTTTCTTCCTGAGAATGAACTTATAGACAAAAGGGCTATAATTCACCCGTCAAAACAAAGTGAGAGGTAAGGGGAATGCTTGAGCATCTTGGAGACTTTAAGAGAACCCACTACTGCGGTGAGATTTCTACTGCGGACGTAGGTAAGAAAGTTAGAGTCGCCGGATGGGTTGACACCACGAGGGATCACGGAGGAGTTGTTTTTACCGACTTAAGGGATAGAACGGGCATAGTTCAGGTTGTCTTTACTCCTGATATAAGCGAGGAGCTTGTTGAGAAGGCGAAAAAGTTAAAACACGAGTTTGTTATAGCTGTTGAAGGAACTGTAAGGAGGAGGCCTCCCGGAACGGAGAACCCAAAGTTAAAGACCGGGGAGGTTGAGATATACGCTGAAAAGCTAAAGATACTCAACAAGTCCCTACCGCTACCGTTTCTCATTGAGGATGATATTAAGGTAGGGGAGGACGTAAGGCTCAAGTACCGCTTCCTTGACCTAAGAAGAAACAAAATGATGGAAAACATTATCTTTCGCCACAAGCTCTACCAGACAGTAAGGAGAGTCTTTAACGAGGAAGGTTTTATAGAGATAGAGACCCCCTACCTTACAAAAAGTACTCCGGAGGGAGCAAGGGACTTTTTAGTTCCGAGCAGAATCTACCCCGGAAAGTTCTACGCCCTTCCACAGTCCCCTCAGCTCTTTAAGCAAATACTCATGGTGGCAGGCTTTGATAAGTACTACCAGATAGCTCGCTGTTTTAGAGATGAGGACCTAAGGGCAGACAGACAGCCCGAGTTTACACAGATAGACTTTGAGATGTCCTTCGTTAGTGAGCGGGACGTTATGGACGTTGCCGAAAAGGTTATTAGGACTGTTTATAAGGAGCTCCTTGGCGTAGAAATTGGCGAGATTCCCGTAATGACCTACGATGAGGCTATGAAACGCTTTGGAACGGACAGGCCTGACACAAGGTTCGGCCTTGAGCTAAAGGAAATTACTGATGTAGCTAAAACTTGCGGTTTTAAAGTCTTTAGGACTGTTGTTGAGAACGGCGGAATAGTTAAGGCTATAAACTTTAAGGGCGGAGCTAAACTCTCAAGGAAAGAGATAGATGATTTAACAAAGTTTGTCGGAATTTACGGTGCTAAAGGTCTTGCTTGGATAAAGGTTACTACAAACGGCCTTCAGTCCCCGATAGTTAAGTTCTTTACAGAAGGGGAGATGAATGAAATCCTAAAGAGGCTTGAGGCAGAAGTTGGAGACATACTCTTCTTCGTTGCTGATAAGCCTGACGTCGTTAACGCAGCCCTCTCTAACTTGCGCTTAAAGCTTGGAAGGATGGCAGGCCTTATAGACGACAGTAAGATTAACGTTCTCTGGGTTGTTGACTTTCCGATGTTTGAGTGGAACGAGGAAGAGAACAGGTGGGAGGCCCTTCACCATCCCTTTACAAGTCCAAAAGAGGAGGACGTTGAAAAGCTCCTTGAAGACCCAGCAAGCGTCAGGGCAAGGGCCTACGATATGGTTCTAAACGGCGTTGAAATTGGCGGCGGTAGTATCCGTATTCACAGGGAGGATATACAGGAGAAAGTATTTAAGGTTATTGGACTCTCTGACGAAGAGGCAAAAGAAAGGTTTGGCTTTCTCCTTGAGGCTCTAAAGTTTGGAGCTCCTCCCCACGGCGGAATGGCCTTTGGCCTTGATAGACTCTGTGCCATAATGAGAGGGGAAGAGTCCATCAGGGACGTTATAGCATTTCCGAAGACACAGAGAGGGCAGTGTCTCCTTACCGGAGCTCCCGATACCGTCAGGCCAGAGCAGCTTGAAGAGCTCCACATCTCTGTTGAAGTTGAGGAAGAGGAGTAATCCAAGCGGTGGCCGAAGGCCACCGCAGTTTTTTATCCTTTTAAGAAATTTAAGTTTTCTAAATCTTCAAGGAGAGACTGTAAATCCTCCTCGTGCTCCATCTCATCGGTCATTATCTGAAGGGCAAGGTTGTAAGTTACCGGGTCAATGTCTTTTGTTATCTTCATTATCTCGTTGTAGGTGTCAATTGCGCACTGCTCTCCCTTTATGTTCTGCTCAAGAATTTTTCTAACAAAGGGGTCTTCTGGAGTGTCGTAACCGCAGTTTGTCAGCTCAAACCACCGCTTGGGAGATAGAACGGGAGTTCCTCCAAGCTCCAGTATCCTCATTACGAGCATATCGGCGTGCCTGAGCTCATCGTTTGCGTGCTGGACAAGCTCCGCAATTACTGCATCCTTCATTGGCCCTTTAACAACCTTCGCACCTATCCAGTACTGGTAGTAGGCGAGCCACTCGTCGCAGAGAGCTCTGTTAAGTAGTTCAATTATCCTGTCGGCGTGCTCGCCGACGAGCTGGCGGGCTTTCGTTCCCATAGTGTTCTCCTTACTGGTGTTTAGCTATTCCTTGCCTTTAAGCTATTACCCATGAAGATTAACTGCAAGTTTTTATCTGCACTTTGCTGCTTTTACGAAAGCCCTGACCTTTTCCCTGTCCTTTTTACCGGGGCTTTCCTCAACGCCGCTGCTTACGTCAACGGCAAAAGGTTCTACCTCTTTCACCGCTAAGGAGACATTCTCAGGGTTTAAGCCTCCAGAAAGAATTAGCGGGATCTCGGGAAATGTTTCCTTAACAGCCTTTGCAATCTTCCAGTCAAAGGTTTTTCCAGTTCCTCCGTAAGAGTCCTTTGAGAAGGTATCAAGGAGGATGGCTCTTATCTTTCCAACGTAAGGCCCGATTTTTT